>JBDSBP010000302.1:0-24181 GCA_039921525.1 Chitinophagaceae bacterium
ATCTATTGAAAATCCGAATAAATCGGCTCCATCCTGCCAAATGAATCTGGTTGGAATTTACAGAGTATTAAAAAAACAAGTATGTTTGTATCGTTGCTTTAAAATATCCCAAAGGAATTTTAATAACGATACTAACTTGTTTAAAGGTTTGCAAATGTTATATGATCAAAATGCACTTGAGACATCGATAGTGTATACTGATGAGCAATTGCTTCAGCAAATAGCTGAAGATGACCGAACTGCATTTACTATACTGTATCGCCGTTATTGGGAAGGCTTATTTATCACGGCAAGTAAAGTATTGCGTGGAAAAGAAGAAGCCGCCGATGTGGTACAGGATGTTTTTCTTTCCTTCTGGAAGCGGAGGCATGAATTAATTCTTCAAGGCTCCCTTGCCGCCTACCTGCATACGAGTATCCGTTATAAATGCATTCATTATATTGAAAAAAATATTACGCGTCGGGATTATCTACTCCTGATTACAGAAGTGGAGGTAAACAGCATTTCAATAAATGCTGAATCCCATTTGGATTTAATGGAAATACAGCAAATGATTAGCATGACTGTCGCCAAAATGCCTCCTAAAATGCAGGAAGTTTATAAACTCAGCCGCGAGGAGTATCTCAGCCACAAAGAAATAGCCGCATATTTGCACATATCGGTAGATACCGTAAGAAAACATATTCAACACGCACTCTATCTAATCAGGAAAAACCTGCGTCCCATTACTTATATCTTCGTTATGGTAGTTTTTTTCTACCTGTATTAAAAAAGATTATTTTTTTTACCCCCCTGCACTTGTTGACCGGACTTTAATGTGAGCAAGATATTTTTCTAATGGATATTCATCAGGCTAAAGAATTATTGCAAAGGTACCAGGCAGGATCCTGCACGCTCTCTGAAAATGAATTAGTTGAAAGCTGGTACGAACAATTAATTGAAACGGACGAATGGGAATGGGGTGAAGGCGAAAAGGATATGATGCAGCATATTATTGAGGCACGTATACTGGAACAGACAAATGATTCACAAAAGATAAAAGGGTCACGCTTTTTTTTATTATCGCGTTCCAGTTGGTGGGCTGCTGCTGCTGTTTTTTTAATTGGAACCTTCAGCTATTTTTTTCTCTTTAATACTACATCTAAACCTGCGCAAATTGTAAAAGTATTGCGCAATGATGTAAAAGCGCCTCAATCAAACAAAGCGATGATTACGCTGGCGAACGGACAGAAAATATATTTAGACAGCGTTGGAAATGATTCACTAGCCACCCAGGGAAATGTAAAATTGGTGAAACTTAAAGGAGGTGAAATTGCGTACCAGCAAAGCGCTGGTGATGGCGGTAAAAATTTGCAATACAATACCCTGACAAACCCCAGAGGAAGTAAAGTGATCAATATGTTTTTGGCAGATGGCAGCAAAATATGGCTTAATGCCGGTTCCGCTGTAACCTATCCTGTTGCCTTTGTTGGTGTGGAAAGAAAAGTGTCTGTTACTGGTGAAGCATACTTTGAAGTGGCGCATGATGCATCTAAACCCTTTATTGTCAATTATAGTTCTATGAGTGTGGAAGTGCTGGGCACCCATTTTAATATAAATGCTTTTGAAGATGAAGACCATGATGTTAAAGTAACGCTGTTAAAAGGTTCTGTAAAAATAGATAATGAAAATGCAAACCGCTTATTAAAACCCGGACAACAAGCGCTGGTAAATAAAGAGATAAAAGTAAAGAGCGATGTAGACTTAAGTTTTGTGATGGCATGGAAAGATGGTTATTTCCAGTTTAATAATGCAAGCCTTCAAAATGTGTTGAAACAAGTATCCCGCTGGTATGATGTGGATGTGGTTTATGAAGGAAGCAATCAACCAAGGCAATTCGTAGGTGAAATGCAGAAAAATTTGAATTTGTCGGAGATGCTCAAAATTTTAGAAAAAAACGAAGTGCATTTTAGAATTGAGGAGAAGAGGCTTATTGTGAAGCCTGATTAAGCTATCGGCTATCGGCTATTGGCTATCAGCTATCAGCTATCAGCTATCAGCTAAGAATGCCTTATGCTCAACTGGTATGCTATTTAGTTTGCGGATAAAATATAAACTCTTTTTGATAAACTCAAATAATGAAAACGATGATTGCAACAAATCTTAACGTAAAAGCCGATAGCCGATAGCTGATAGCTGACAGCTGACAGCCGAAATTTAACGATCCCTGAAAATAAAAACAGGAAAGTGTTGAAGCCACTTCCCTGCCAGTAATTTTAGTTATCCAATAATTAGAAATCTTGACAGATCACGTATTTTTTAACTAAAACCAAAGTAAAGTTATGCATTTTAAAGCCAATTGCTACCGGCGTGTGCTTATCAAAAAAACATTGTGGTTGATGAAAATTACAACTATTCTTCTTTTTTCAGCCTGCCTTACTGCAAGCGCAGGCGGACTTGCACAGGATGTAACATTATCAGTGAATAATGTGAAACTTGAGAAGATTTTCAAAGAAATCAAAAAACAAACCGGATATGTATTTTTCTATGATGCCAATGCACTGCAAAGAGCAAAATCAGTAAGTATTCATGTGAAAAACAAATCTATAGAAGTAGTACTAAAAGAAAGCCTGGAAGGGCAGCCGCTTGATTTTTCTATTGAGCAGAAAACGATTACGATTTTTAAAAGGACAGGGTCTTCATTAACCGGAACGCAGGTGAGTTATGCAAGCCCCGAGGCAATTCCCACGCCAATACCACCTAGCACTATAAATGGAACCGTAAAGGATGCCCAGGGCAATCCACTCGCGGGTGTTTCGGTAGTAGTAAAATTAGTAAAGGGACCACAGAGAGGCGCAAGCACAGGCGTGGATGGTAGTTTTTCTGTTGATGCAGATGCAGGAGAGGTATTGGAGTTTTCAATGATTGGATACCAGAAAAAAAGTGTAACGGTAGGGCAGAGTAGAATCCTTACTGTGGTAATGGAAATTGAAGCAACCCTTGGCGGGGAAGTAGTAGTGGTAGGGTATGGAACACAGAAGAAACGGGACGTTATCGGAAGTATTTCTACCATAAAGTCTGATGTATTCGAAAATCCTACAGGCGCAACTAACTTCAATTCTCAATTACAGGGGCAAGCGGCCGGTGTTAGTGTGCAATCCAGTTCTGGCAGGTTGGGAGCTTCGGTCGATATTAAGATTAGAGGGTTGAGTTCTATCAGTGCCGGCACGAGCCCACTATGGGTAGTTGATGGTGTGCCGATTGTTACAAGTACTGGTATTTCCAACAATGGTTCCGCAGAGCAATCACCTATGGATTTGATTAATCCGGCTGATATACTGTCTGTTGATGTACTTAAGGATGCTGCCGCCACCTCTATATACGGATCCAGGGGTTCAAATGGGGTAATAATAGTTACTACGAAATCTGGAAAAACCGGTAAGGCTTCGCTAAATGTTGGTTATAGTGCCGGTATTTCAAAGTTGCCTTCTCAAAACGTCGATTTCCTTCTTGATTCAAAAAAATGGCTGCAAATAAAGGATGATGCGAAGGCTGCCGGCGGATTAGGAGCATATACGATGAACGATTTTTATTCAAAAAAAGTTTATGCAACAGAATTTCTAACACGTGAACAGGCCGGACAGATTAATAACAATTGGGTGGATATCGGAACGCGGCAGGGAAATTTTCAAAGTGCTAATTTTTCAGCTAGCGGGGGCAATGAGGCCGCCCGGTATTTTATTTCTGGTCTTTATAGAAAGGACCAAAGCGTAATGCCAGGTGAAGACCTTGAGCGGTATGGTATAAGGGCTAATCTAGACCTTAAGCCATTAAAATCTCTTCTAATCGGCACAAAAACAAATGTATCGATATCCAAAGGTAACCGCGGCAAGAACACCTCAGGAGGAACTGAAGATGGGAATGTTTCCGGAACAGCAGGAGGATTTAGCTTTTTAAATCAAATAATGGTTCCCTTTGTGCCAATTTATAGCCTTGCTGATCCTACTAAATACTATAATCCATATGTAGAGAACCCGGTGGCAACCAGTGATCCTGCAAACCTGGTAGAAAGCCTGGACATGTACCGTATTTTAGCCAGTGTATATGCGGAATATTCAATTCCCTATGTTACGGGACTTTCTCTCAGATCAGAGCTTTCGCAGGATATACTTCAGGCTAATAGAAATTTTTGGGTTTCAGGTGCTATTCGACGAGATGGCACATATGCTGAGGATGGGGCAACTACCACTAAAAACATTAATTATAATTTTTATCTTAAATATAGCAAGAACTTTCGCGATCATTCTCTTGATATGGTGGCTGGGACAGAATCCCAGAAAGGTAACCGATGGAATCGTACAATGCGGGGTCGGAACCTGGTAGGTACTTATCAGCAATTAGGTACACCATCTCTCATAGATAATGTATTTTCAGGATTGTCTGGTGAAAGCATGCTAAAGTCATATTTTGGTCGTGCCAACTATAAATACAAAGATAAATATCTTGCAGGAATCAGTGTCCGCAGAGATGGATCTTCCGTGTTTACTTCTGACTATAGATGGGGCAACTTTGTAGCGTTCTCTGCGGGATGGATACTTTCAGATGAACCGTTCATGGGCCGTTTTGGAACCAATAATTTTTTAAAACTTAGAGGTAGTTACGGGCAAACTGGAAATGCAAGTATTCCGGGACAGCTCGATGTAACGAGCTACAGTGGTGGTCTTGGCTATGGTAGTTCCGGGATATTGGGCACTGATGGTACTCTTGTATCATCTATAGGTGTTAAGAATCTGGTTTGGGAAAAAACAAGTAATTTAGACGTAGGACTTGATTTTAGTTTTCTGAATCACCGAATAGATGGCTCGCTTGCGTATTATAACAAATATGTACATGACCTTCTTTTACAGAGCGGCCTGCCCCCCTCAGCCGGGATTGGTTCTATTTGGGGAAATATCGGCGATCTCGTTAATTCAGGGGTGGAGCTTTCAGTAACCTCTTACAACCTTCCATCATCGCGGAAATTCGGATGGTCTACTACAATAAATGCTTCTTTTAACCACAACGAGGTTAAGAAATTAACGCCCCAGGTGGATAAGGCTGGTACCGGCATGGTGTCATCCCCATTTATTACCAAAGTGGGTTATGGAATACGGGAATATTTTCTGGCGGAATTTGCAGGGGTTGACCCTCAAACCGGGTTAGGAATGATTTATGCCCGCGACCAGGATTTTTACAAAACAACAGGTGAGACCAGGCATTTGAGAGACGCAGGTGGAAAAGAAGTGCTTCTTTTAGATAATAACGCAAATATGAATACGAACTTTTTTCACCAGAAAGGGAAAAGTGTAATGCCGAAATATTATGGTGGAGTAACTAATAAATTTACTTACAAAGAATTTGATTTTAGCTTCCTGGTTACCTTTTCAGGCGGTAACTATATTCTCGATAATGTTATACGAGATTTCAATAATCCAGGACAATCAGGTGGGCCAATACTGGCAAGTTATGTTGATAACTATTGGAAAAAGCCGGGAGACAATGCAAAGTTCCAACGCCTGGATTGGTTGCATAATATTAAAATGGAAGATGGAACCATCATTGGAGTGGGCGACCCCCGTGTGCCGATGGATCAATCATTGTTTAAGGGTGACTTCGTGAAATTGAAGGCCGTAAATTTGGGCTATACTCTCTCTGCACCACCTAACGTAAGGAAGATATTCCAGGGTTTAAGACTTTATTGCAGCGTGGATAATATATACACGATCACAAAATATCCAGGGTGGGATCCGGAAGGTCAGGGTTACGTGGGCACATGGGATTTACCCCAACTATTATCAGCAAGTATCGGTGTAAATGTTAAATTTTAAAATTGAAAATTATGAAAAGGAACATATTATTGATGTGCATTTTATTGTTGGAGTTCACGGCATGTAAAAAAAAGGATTTTTTTGAACTGGAAAGACCGCCCCAAAGTCCATGGAACAATATTACTGAATTTGACAGGGCTCCAAGAGGTGCTTATAGCAGGCTTTTTGCTGCGGGTGATTGGGGAAATGTATTCAACTACTGGTACTTGTACAAAAACGCAGTTGGAGACGATGTAGCCTGGTCAACACCTGGTGATGCTGCCTGGGGATGGTACCGTGATACGGAAAACAACAAGGATTGGGTGGACCAGGTATTCACTACCACATACCAGGTAATTGCATCCATTAATGATGCATTACAATTTATTGAGGATAAAGGTGGTAACCCCTATCCTGGTATAAGTAGTGATGACAAAACATACAATCTTGACAGAATTCAGGGTGAGCTCTACTTTTTACGGGGATACGCCTATTACATGGATGCCACTCTTTTTGTAAATGCTTATGTGCCTGGTGGACCTAATGATGCCAAACAGATTCCTATTCGCCTTACCCCGTCAAGTTCTTATGACGTAGCAGCAAATTCTCAAATCGGCACTGTCAAAGAAATATGGAACCAGATTCTTGCAGATTTCCAAAAAGCACATGACTTGTTGCCGGAACGCTTTATCGCTGGTAAAATGCAGCCATCCTACCAGGCAGGAAGGGCTAACAAATTTGCCGCAGCAGCAATGTTGTCACGCACCTATTTTGCGATGGGCGATTATGAAAAAGCGAAACAATTTGCCAGTGAGGTAATTGACAAAAACAGCGGAGATTATGCGCTAACTGAGGATCCGATCGAAGCTTTTAATAAAAGTACTTTGGCTCGCGGTAAAGAAACTATCATGTATATTCCATCTTTTGACAAGGTTCTTGGCAGGCAGAATCTACATGCTTCTTGCTTTACCAATTTGTTTAATGGTAACCCATGCGATTGGACAGCAATCTACCTGGATCCTACAGTGCTACAGCGGCTTGGATGGGTTACTGATCCTAAACATGATACCACAATTAATTTAGCCGCCAGGATAGACAAACGGTTCACGCAGCTAATGTATGTTCGGGAACCTGGAAATATTCCTGTAGCTCAACAGGTAGCAGGCCGGTATTATGACAAGAGAGTGAATATGGAATGGCGTAGTATTATTAACAATAAATATTACAGGGGCCCCGCTGGTAATTATACCAACGTTCCTCAAATCAGGCTCGCTGAAATGTACCTTACAAGATCTATTTGTTCATTCCTGGCCGGAGATAAAGCTGCCGCCGTCATCGATTTAAATATTGTAAGGAAACGTGCATGGAATGCAAATGTAGCTGGTATGCCTTATGAAGCCTCCACCCACTATACTACTGCCGCTAATATTACCCAGCAAATGATAGGGGATGAAAGGCTTATCGAAATGTTTTGTGAAAATGACCGTATCGACTATTTAAGAGGATTGAAAGTAGACGTTCCTAACGGTGATCGGAAACCGGGAGTTGTTCCCTACACGGATAAAGGTTTTGTCTGGAATATTCCTGTTAATGAAAAGCTTTTG
Source organism: Chitinophagaceae bacterium (assembly GCA_039921525.1). Lineage (GTDB taxonomy): Bacteria > Bacteroidota > Bacteroidia > Chitinophagales > Chitinophagaceae > JADCRZ01. The sequence continues at coordinate 7,430 of JBDSBP010000302.1, forward strand.
AACGGGGGGTACAAATAGTGTTTTGGCTTTCAGCTATCAGCTATCAGCTTTCAGCTTTCAGCCTTTGCCCGACGCCGTAGGCTTCGTCCAATGGTATCACGGGTTGGTTATTATTTGGCATTATCTTATCCTATAAATATTTGAATATATTTACCAGCAGGAAGAAAAAAATTATTAATTTCTTAGCCGATAGCCGATAGCCGATAGCCGATAGCTGATAGCCGATAGCTGATAGCTGATAGCCAAAAAATGAATAGAAAAGAATTTATATCATCTGTATCAATGTTGGCGGCAGGGGCTGTTGCTGCAAGTCCGTTATCGTATGACAGGAAGAGTGATTATAAACCATTGCTTCCAATTGTAGATACGCACCAGCACCTGGTTGATTTTAACCGGTTTGGGAACGATTGGTCTCATCCACCAGTTCCAGGAAACTTTGGAATGGTGGAATACGAAAAAGCGATCAAGGGGCTGAATATCGTAAAAGCGGTGTATATGGAAGTTGCCGTATCAGAAAAGAAGCGGTATGAAGAAGCGCTTTATGCAATGGAGCTTTGCGCAGATAAATCTAATCCTACAGTGGGAGCTGTTATTGCGGGAGATCTTTATATGGACGACTTCCGGAGATATGTGTCACAGTTTAAGAACTCTTTGTGTATTAAGGGCATCAGGGCTGGCTTTAGATCTCGTGAATCAATGCTGGATAGTCGCGTTGCTGACAATATTCGTTTTTTAGGTGAAATGAATATGAGGCTTGATTTTATTATTCCTCCTGCCTGGTTCCTGGATATGGCAAAATTGATAAGAGCTTGCCCGGGCACACAATTCCAGGTTGATCATTGTGGAAACGCTGATCCAAAAGCATTTTTTGACCATGACCAATTATTTGGAAAACCTGACCATGATCCCGATGAATGGATAACCGGTATAACGGCTATCGCATCTGAAAAAAACGTAGTGTGTAAAATTTCAGGTCTTGTGTCTCGTTCGTCCGGCTATCCTGTGACCGCTGAAAACCTTGCTCCTGTAATTAATCACTGTCTTAATATATTTGGCAGCGAAAGGGTCATGTTTGCAAGTGATTGGCCCTGGTGTTTGAAAGGTATGACGCTTAGTGGCTGGGTAGATATCTTAAAACAAGTGGTTAAAAACAGACCGTATATAGATCAAAAAATGTTATTTCACGATAACGCTATAAAACATTATAAAATTTAAGTATGATTTTTTTTCGGTGTTTGTTTTGTTTGCTGATTTTTCTTTTTATGCATACATCGATCTCATTTGCCCAGGATTCACGGGCATTTAAAGTATTTCAGTTTCCACCGAATATGATTCCTTCCATTGATGGCAAAACAGGTGATTGGAGAATCGTTGGGGAAGACTATAGCGTGGGAATGGATCAATTGATTGATAATAGGGATAGTGGCGCCCACAAGGTTTCTAATCCAAGAGACCTGGATGTAAAAGTGAAAGTGGGTTGGGTAAAAGGAATGAATAGATTGTATTTTCTTTACCAGGCTTATGATAATTATTGGGATTTTTCATTGCCTGATTTGCACAATGATATTTTTGAATTGGTGGTTGATGGTGATCGGTCAGGAGGTCCTTTCATCAGTCCTTTTCATGTATTTAAAAATCTAAATCCTATGGACGCTTACTTTTCCTTCCAGGGAGTGCACGCACAAAACTATCACATATATACGCCGTCCGTAGGAAAAGAGTGGGCCTTTGTATGGGGAAGTCAATCCTGGATTAAAAATTTGCCGTATGCAAATGCTGCGTATGATTATACTCTTAGCCCGGGAGATTCAGGTAAGTTAACAGTAGAATTCTGGATCACACCCTTTGATTATGCGGGCCATGAAGGTCCTTCCAGGGCTGTTGAATCCCTGTTGACCGAAAATAAAGATATTGGCATTAGTTGGGCAGTTATAGATTATGATAATGTGAAGACAATAGGCAATCATAATAATAATGGATTCTGGACACTTAGCAAGGAACGTAAAATGTATGGCGATGCATCTTTCTTGCTCCCTTTCCGCCTGATGCCCCTGGAAAACAGGTTTATCAAGTCAATTGATGCGCAATGGTCATTTTCAGTAATTGATATGAACCGCCGCTTGGTTGCTTTTAGAGATGAATCAATAGGTAAGATAACATCCTGGAAATGGGATTTTGGCGATGGAAAAACATCTACTGAACAACATCCTGTACATACATTTACTGAGCCTGGCATGTACGTAGTTGTTCTATGGGTGGAGAGTCCTTCCGGAAAGTCACGAATGGCTAAAGTATGGGATGTAGCCGTTAAATAATCAATGTCTTCTACTTAGGAAAATTAAATATTGGGGTCGACTTCCGAAGTTTTCAAAACTTCGAAAGTCTTAAATGCGGGCTCTCCAAACTTAAATGTGGGCTCTCCAAAGTCAAGACTTTCGAAGTCTTGAAGACTTCGGAAGTCGACCAAACGTTTTAAAAAATGAGTGACAAAAAAAGCAAGTATTTTTCCCGGCGTTCCTTTCTTGCAACCGGGGTGATGGCATGTACATCTGGTTTGGCATTAAGAGGGTTTGCTCTGGATGAATCTCGCCCGGCATTAAAAAATCGTTATCATGGAAGAGGCGGATCAACAGAACCGGACCTGGTTGGAAAGCCGTCCCATAAATATGTTCCAGATAAGCGAACACATCCTGCGGAGGGTTTGAAGCGGGAAAATATTGTTATAACGGATATTAAGGTTACCCCTTTATCTTATGTCGCCCCTAAAGATAAATATCTCTGGCGGGTTGGCGGGCTTGTGGTCTGGAAATCCGATGCATCGCTTGTTCAGATATTTACAAATAAAGGAATTACAGGCATCGGTGAGGGCAGCCCTTACTGCGAGCCCGACAAGATTAAAAAATATACTGACACATACATAACCCCTTTGCTAAAAGGCAGAAATGTTTTCGATGTAGATTTTATAACAAACAACCAGGGCCATAACAGAACTGCTATGGGAGCCTGGGCCGGTATTAATAATGCGATCTGGGATATTATTGGCAAGGCGCTTGGCAAGCCAGTGTACAAGCTTTTATCAGGCGATCGAGTTCCATCTGATAGTGTTCACATGTATGCAAGTGGGGGTGTTGAACATGCCTGGTATGATAATGGCGAAGAAGCGCTTATTGCCGAAGCGCTTCGCTATAAAGAACTTGGTTTTGATACTTTTAAATTTCGCCAGGGCACAAGCTGGAAGTTTAGCGGAATGACTATGGAGAAATATATCCGGGTATTGGAAAATCTTCGCAAAGCAGTCGGGCCTGACTTTAATCTTTGTATTGAAAAGTTTCCCTGGGATATGGATACGATTATAAACCAGCTTTGTCCTGTTCTGGAAAGTCTCAAGTTCTATTGGTATGAGGAACCTTTTGAATTTAACGTGCCAGATGTAGTAGAAAAGCTGCTTGCTGTTAAAGCCGCAATGCCTTCGGTAATGGTATCTGGTGGAGAGAACTGTTGGAACCGGTACCAGTTAGAACCGTTTATTAATTCCGGAGCCATGGATATTGTACAGTCCGATACCAATTATAGCGGAGTCACTGAAGGCTGGTATATCGGGCAGGAGTTGGCTAAATATGGGAGAAAGTACGATCCGCATAATTGGGTAGGAGGCCTTACTACTATTTCAAATATTCATCTGGTGGCCGGAGTACCGAGTGGACACATGTGTGAGACAAATATGACCTATAATCCTTTAAAATGGGACATCTTTAAAGATCCGTATGAAATTAAAAATGGGCGGCTTACCATTCCCGACAAGCCGGGCTATGGGGTAGAATTAATCAATAATATCGAAAAAAAATTTCCCTTCTCGCCTGGTTTTTATGGTAAGCCCAATCCAAAAATGCAAGGAGCCGGACTACCACTTTGGTGGAGTTGATTTGTGTTAAAGGCATTTTATTAACTGAAAGCTGAAAGCTGATAGCCGACAGCTGATAGCCAAAGCGTTATTTTAAACTTGACATAACACCGGCTCATACATTCTTTCACAAATAAATTCAACATGAAATACAGCAACCTGGTTTTTATGGGTATCTTTTTATTTTCATTGCTGTCTGCGAATGCGCAAAATCTTACGCTAAGCAGAGAAGACTTAATAGCAATAACACCTAAGTGGGAAGGGGAACGTTTCCCTGACGGGAGGCCGAAGGTTAAGGATAATATCCTGGACCGCATGAAAAAAATATCCCTGGAACAAGCCTGGTCAGTATTAAGAGGAGAAGGGTACCCCAATCAGTATGAAGGGAACTGGAACAATATACATTCGGGTGAAACACTGGTAGGCCGAGTACTTACTGCTCAGTACATGCCGCTTCGGAAAGAAGTAAGGGAATTATTAGAGAAGAAGGGGGCAAAGGACAAGCGAGTCGGGGATATGGTTTCCTGGCCAATTGATATGCTGAGTAAAGGCGATGTGTACGTGGCGGATTCTTATGGCAAGGTAGAAAACGGGCCAATAATTGGAGATAACTTAGGTACGTCCATTGCTGCTAAATCTGGTAATGGCGTGGTATTCAACGGTACCGTTCGTGATTTGGACGGATTAGCGCAGATACCAGGATTTACTTCTTTCATCAGGGGCAGCCATCCATCTTACCAACAGGAGATGATGCTTACCGGTATCAACATTCCTATTCGTATTGGTTCTGTAACAGTATTGCCTGGTGATATTGTATTGGGAAAACTTGATGGAGTACTATTTATTCCTCCTCATTTAGCAGAGAAAGTAGTTAAAACAGGAGAGCTGGTACTGCTAAGGGATCAGTTCGGTCACCTGCGCCTTCGGGAAGGTAAATATACTCCGGGTCAGATTGATCGGCGATGGACTGATGACATTGAGAAGGACTTTTCAATGTGGCTAAAAACTAACATTAGTGATTTGCCAGTTTCTAAAGAAGAAATTCAGGAGCTGTTAAAGACCAGGACATGGTGAAATTGGGCTATCAGCTATCGGCTATCGGCCATCAGGAAGAAACGTATTGCGCATTTAGGTTCCTCCTGATAGCTGATAGCTGATAGCCGATAGCCGATAGCCGATAGCCGATAGCTGATAGCCGATAGCTGATAGCCGATAGCTGATAGCTGATAGCCGATACTAACTGTTATAACTAAGCGCAACTCTTTTTTATTCTAACAAGTACTGACATGTTTTTACATAAAGTAAACAAAATTATTATTTTGCCGAAGTTATTTACGGTGTTTCTCTTTTTGTTAAGTAGTATTTTTTTTTCCAGGTGCAATGAAAAAAAAAATTTGCCAAAAGGAGATGTTGATAACGGAGGTCTTATCTTACCAGCAGGATTTGAAGCGGTGGTTGTTGTAGATAGTATAGGTAAAGCAAGGCATCTTGCCGTAAATAAAAATGGAGATATATACGTGAAACTTACCGAGGGTGCCCTAAATTCCGGTAATGTAGCGCTTAGGGATGTAGATGGTGATGGTAGGGTTGATAGTATCGCTCATTTTGGTGATTACCAGGAGGAGGGTGGCTATGGCCCCAATAGTATGAGAATATACGATGGTTATCTTTATTTTAGTACGAAAGGAGCTATATATAGAAATAAGTTAACGCCACGCAAACTGGTGCCTGAAAGCAAGATAGAACGGATGCTTACGGATGATTATAAAATTGAACATATTGCTAAGACGTTGGCTTTTGATGGAGATGGACACATGTATGTTGCATTCGGATCAATGAGTAATGTTTGCCAGGTAATTAATAGGGAGCCCGGCAGTTTAGGACAGGATTCCTGTGCTGAACTGGCGGAACACGCAGGAATATGGTGGTTCGATGCGAATAAAACAGGTCAAACTAAAAAGGATGGAATACGATATGCTACTGGAATCAGGAGTATTATAGCGATGGACTGGAATCATGAAGCCAACTCTTTATTTGCAGTGCAGCATGGTCGGGATGATCTTAAGAGAACCTGGCCTTCTTTATATACTGAATGGCAAAGTGCCGTGCTTCCTGCAGAGGAATTTTTTAAAGTTAAAGAAGGGATGGACGGTGGATGGCCCTATTACTATTATGATCAGATTCAACATAAGAAATTATTAAATCCCGAGTATGGTGGTGATGGAAAAAAAGAAGGAAAGGGTGCTTCTTATACACAGCCGCTGATAGGATTTCCCGGACACTGGGCACCCAATGACCTGCATTTCTATAGGGGCAATCAATTTCCGGCGCGTTATAAAAATGGTGCTTTTATTGCCTTTCACGGTTCCGCAGGGCGGTCACCCTATCCACAGTCCGGGTATATTATTTGTTTTGTTCCTTTCAGGAATGGTGCGCCGGCAGGTCCATGGGAAGTATTTGCAGATGGTTTTGCAAAGCGGGATACCATTGTAAGTTCCAGCGACGCTGTGTATCGCCCAATGGGTTTAGCAGAAGGTCCTGATGGTTCGCTGTTCATTAGCGATGATGTAAAAGGAAAAATATGGCGTATCCTATTTAAAGGGAGTAAAGAAAATTTTGGTGAAAGGCAGTTAGCAGAAATGGAAAAGCGGAAAACAGGAATAGCCATAAAGACACCAGACGAAGTGAAAGACAACCTCGCAACCGGTATGGCTGTTGGAGGCGAAAAAATGTATAGAAGCTATTGTATTTCATGCCACCAGGCAGATGGCAAAGGCGACGGGAACCGTTTTCCACCCTTGAATGGGTCCGAGTGGGTGAATGGGGATAATGAAAGGCTGATAAATGTTCTATTGAAAGGTGTTGAAGGTCCGATTACAGTAAAAGGCAAATCCTTTGAGGGCGTGATGCCCAGGCATGATTTTATGAGCGATGCCGAGATTGCTAAAGTACTTACTTATATCAGGTTGAATTTCACCAATCACCCGGTTGTTATTCATGAAGCAGAAGTGACGGCCACAAGGAAGAAATTAAATCTCATCCCCCCGGGAAAAAAATAATACGTTATCAGCCTTCAGCTATCACCTGTGAAGGCTAAAATTGAATAACCTTCTTCCTGATAGCTGATAGCTGATAGCTGATAGCCTCTGCGTCAATAAAATTTTGACATGAGCGAAGATCTTTCATTTCTAAAGCCGTATCACATATTCTATATTAAAAAATTTTAAAATGTGCACTGGTATTAATTTAAGATTGACAGCATTGATTTTATTAAGCACGGCTTTTTTTTCTACATGGGCCCAAAAAACAACTAACCATGCCGACCAGAAAAAATTGTTGGAGTATGATAAAATTGTACATGCAATGGCTGTTGTTAAAGCTAACAACGTGCAGGTTCCTCCTGAATGGGCCATCATGCAACGGCAACTAATAGCTGTGATGGAGCAGGCAGCGCCCTATTATCTAAAAAGATTTACGCGCCCCGATGGCGCTACTTATGGAAAAGGTCCATACGACGATGTGTATGAGATGTTTTATAATTGGCCAGAACTTTATGCAATATCCGGGAATGGATTTCTTTTTGAAACAGCTGTGAAGGAGTATAATGCAATCACCCGAAATAATACAGCTTATGCTGATGATTCTATAGATTATCACCATCAACTGTTTAAGGAATACCCCAGGAATGATGACTTTTTTCATATAAGTGAAGGCCTGACCGCATTTTATAACCTGGCATTAGGCGATCCTACACTTCCTGAAAACGTACAACGGGCGAGACGTTTTGCCGGGTTGTATTTGAATGAGGATGCGGAAGCGCAGAACTATGACGCAAAACACAATGTCATCAAATCTATATTCACTGGAAGCAAAGGGCCATTGACCAGTTCGGACGCTACATATAATCTGCAGTACGGGCATGCTTCTCTATATCCTAAAATTACAGACCTGGAACCTGGTTGGGCGAATAATTCAAAAAGGAAGAAGCAAATACAAGACATGTATGACCAGATGGTAACCCGTACCGATGTTCCTGTTAACCTTGCCGCAACGGGAGTTATGACCAATGCCTATTTGTATACGGGAGAAGAAAAGTATAAAGCATGGGTACTTAATTATGTAGATGCCTGGATCAAACGAATCGCAGCGAACGGAGGTTTGTTACCCGACAATGTTGGACAGACAGGGAAAGTTGGCGAGTATCGCAGTGGGCAATGGTGGGGGGGCCTGTATGGATGGTACGGTCGGTATGGCCTGATGATGATGTTTTCTCAATTATCCGTAGCAACTGAAAATGCTTATTTGCTTTCCGGAGATCCGAAGTATCTGGATTTATTAAGGTCACAAATTACGAGCCTTATGCAAAGAAGTATGACTACAAAGGAGGGTCAGTTATTAGTTCCGTATCGTTATAAAAAGGAAGGCTGGTATAGTTACCGACCTATGATGATACAAGACCTGGCTCATTTATGGCATGCTTCTATGGATACTCAAGATTGGAAAAAAATTGAAATACTCATGAAGGGAAATAAGTTTCATCCTTTATGGGATGAGGGAATTTGGGGAAAGAATACACTTAATGAAGGTGATAATAAAGTTTGGGAACCCGCTGAACCGTTTGATTGGAACCTGGAAATAAGTAATGGCGACAGAACGTTTGGAAGCAGCGAGCATGCGCGCCTTATGTACTATGAAGGAAAAAATCCAGACTGGCCCCTGGAATCTTTAAAAGCAGATTATAAAGAAGTAGTGAAAAGAATGAACTTCATGCAAAATGATCCCAGGGATGTTTCTAAAATTAACGGAGATGATTTGTACCCCAATAACCCGGTTATCACCAAGGCTTTGATACAAACTACTATGGGCACGCCTCAAACCATTTATAACGGGGGACTGCTTCGGGCTACCCTCCGATATTTTGACGCCGACAAAAAGCAACCAGGCCTGCCGAAAGATGTGGCAGCTTTGGTGGAAGGTTTGGAAGCAGACCGTATTGTAGTAAATCTCGTTAATCTTAGTGTACTAGAAAGCCGTCGGGTTATTTTACAGGCAGGTGCTTTTGGAGAACATACATTTACGACGATTTCTTACCAGGAACAAAAAGGAAAGGAAGGAGAAAACCAAGGAGTGGAAACTGTAAAGGGGGAAGTTAATAATACTTATTTTGTGGTAGATCTGCAACCAGGCACTTCTATCAAATTAAATATTGGTTTGCGAAGGTTTGTAAATAAGCCTTCCTATGCTTTTCCATGGCATGACGAAAAGGTTGGAAATTGATGGGCTGACAGCTGACAGCTGATAGCAACTGTTTCACGTAACTTAATACTAAATATGATAAAGCCCCTTGCAAAAAAACGTTGGCATCGCCTGATTCCTATAGTTTTTATCACTTTTAGTCTTGCATTTGTTGATCGTGCAAATTTTGGATTCGCACTGGCAGGTGGAATGGCGGAGGATTTAAACATCAATGCCGCAATGTCTGCATTACTGGGATCTCTATTTTTCTTAGGCTATTTTTTCTTTCAAATTCCCGGGGCACTTTATGCGGCTAATAAAAGCGCTAAAAGATTAATTTTTTGGTCTTTAATTTTATGGGGAGTGCTTGCTACAGCCACCGGTATGGTCAGTGATGTAAGCTACTTAATTGTAATTAGATTTATGCTGGGGGTGGTCGAGAGTGCCGTCATGCCTTCTCTGCTGATATTTTTAAGCATGTGGTTCGTTAAATCGGAACGTTCAAAGGCAAATGCTTTTTTGGTCCTGGGCAACCCGGCAACGATGCTTTGGATGTCTGTTTTGTCAGGTTATTTAATCAGGTCTTTAGGATGGCGCTGGATGTTTATTATTGAAGGAGTACCCTCTATTATCTGGGCATTCCTTTGGTGGTGGCTGGTAAATGACAGAGTACGTGATGCCAGGTGGTTAACTGAATCTGAAAAGAACGATTTGGAGGAACAGTTGGTGCTGGAGCAACAACATATAAAACCTGTTAAAAACTATGCGGAAGCATTTAAATCAAAAGTAGTTATTTTATTATCTCTCCAATACGCTTTATGGAACGTGGGCGTTTTTGGATTTGTAATGTGGCTGCCGTCCATTATCAAAGAGGCTCCAGACACGAGTATTGTAAATACAGGCTGGCTATCCGCTGTTCCATATTTTGTAGCTATTATCGGAATGTTCTTCGTGTCGTATTTTTCTGACAAGACATTAAATAGAAAGGCATTTATATGGCCCTTTTTATTAATAGCTGCTATTGCTTTCTACTGTTCATATATAGTAGGCACTGGTAATTTTTATGGATCATTTGTATTACTAATTATCGCAGGTGCCGCCATGTACGTTCCGTATGCACCGTTTTTTGCTTTAATCACAGAAATTTTACCCCGGAATGTTGCAGCGGGTGCTATTGCATTAATTAATAGTTTGGGAGCCCTGGGATCTTTTGCGGGTGCCTATATGGTGGGTTATTTAAATGGGGTTACAGGAGGATTTGGCGCTTCGTATATTTTTATGTCAGGCTCTTTATTTCTTTCCGCATTATTAACGGTAGTTGCTGTAAAAAGCTCAAAGGCTAAGCCATCTGTAAAGTGAGAAAACGAGACAGTTGTAAAATACTTCGTCCGGCCGGGTGTACCGCATTTATAAGTAGCATTAGGATGATAAGTGCTATCATAGAAAAGCAAACATGCCAATTCATCAGGTTCAGATATGATATAGAAAAAGCAGCTTGGGCCGAAGAGGAAAGCTTCTTCCCAATTTTAATTTCTAGTGTCATGTCAAACATAAACTGTCGGTTATTTTAGCTATCAACCTTCAGCCTTCAGCAGGTCACTCCTGTATATTTATTTTAAAAGTTCATTTAAGCATATCTACCAAAAGTAAAAGTTTTCTTTATCAGCAAATGTCTTAGGCTTAGCATGCTGCAATCCTGGAATGTCAGTGTCAGACGACGCATTCTCATTTTTTTTATAGGGTAAATCACATCGAACGATCCTCTACAACCATTGTGTTATTCCATCTGTCATGCCATGGATCACACGGAGTTCCTAATGCACTAAATGCACAGAATGGAATAGCCCGGGTAAATCCCCTTGCAAAAGCGGTGCTTGTTGATATTTGGCTACCATCAAGATTTACTGCACGAGTTTTCGTAATAAGTTTACCAAGAGATTTGCCTTTAAATACCGCTTCAACTATAGACATATAAAAAGCGTAGAAAACCAACGAGATAAACCTCTCCTCCAAAGCGAACCCAGAATGATCTATTGTAAGAAAGTCAAATGAAGATGGTGCTACAATTGCGATTACAATAACAATGACAAAGGCAAATAAATAAAAAACAACTACATCAATCAAATAGTTTGCAATTCGTTTTCCTGCACTAGCTCTTTCATAACCATCCTCTATTTTTAAAAGATTTTCTTTTATTTGTTCTGATTGCATTGTTTTATGGTTTTTGAGTGGAGAAATAGTGTTCACAAAAAAAGTTTCTAATATCCGTTACCCATCGGACAGGTTAAGCCGATGGTAGGGAATAGAACCCCTTCCTATCGGGTACATGCTGCCGGCTTTAATAAAAAGAAAAGTTTACAACCCAATTCAACTTAGTAAGTTCCCGTCAAGACCGGGGCTCAAGTGTGAACTGCTGCCGATTGCTTGTGTGTCGAGACGCACTAACTGTAATGCCTAAGTTAAGTTTATAGGCGTTGATTATTTGGTTTGCATTTGCCGGATCCTTCGCTCTCAGAGTCGCTTCAAATTCACGAATTCTTGAGTCGGCAAAGGATGATTCATATTCTAATAAATTCCTATCAATACCATCAATATGCTGATTACTGGCAAATTGGTATGGAGCTAACTCAGGATAACTTTTTGCAATAGGAACTGTTCTCAAAAACCTCCCCACTCCCGGGTCGTAGACCCTCATTCCATAATCTTGTTGATTGCCTTCACCCTTTACTTCGTTATCATTTTCCTTGCCGTTAAAGCCATAACGGTATAATCATTGGCGTTCTACCGTTTCTCCAAATAGCCTCCCAAATCAAAATCAATCTTATATACTTTACCGTTGCTCAACTCCACATCAATTAATATTTGTGGACAATAGCCCCAGCCCCGGTAGCCAAACGCAAACCCTAATGACGGCTCGCGGCCAATATGTACGCTGTCTGCAAAGCCGCTACAGGTCCATTTGTACACCACCTGCCTGATCTCATCCCGCCTGAAAGAGGGTACGTCGATCCAAACAAGAAAATCATAATTTTTGGAACCGGAAATTGGCAGACTGATTGCCCTGGGAACAATCAAACTATCTAACGGGTAGTTTTGCTGGCGACGAAGCAGGCTAACCACTGCATTATAATCTGTACTGTCAACAGTTCCTTCCCTTCCATTTACCACCAATTGCAACAACTCCTTAGTTTTTTGTTCAGCTACTACGGATCGCTCTTGCGCTACCACCGCTTTTCTTTCCTTCTGCCTTGAATTGTAGGAGTAGAACACCATGAAGATCAGTAATGTGATCAAAAATATCACTACAGTGGCAACCTGGCGCTTTTTTCGCCTGCTTTTTTCCTGGCGATTTTTGTCCGCTTCTAACTGGATCACCTTTTTTTGCTGATCAATATTTGTCCTGCTTTGGGTGATCCAATCCTGCTCTTCCTCACTGATTTTAAATTTATCAAGATAGGGTTCAATAAATAACAACTGCTTCTCCGTGAAAAATTCTCTCGCCGCGGCTTTAACCGATACCTGGCTATTGATCAAACGACGCACTTCCAGCACGGCTATTTCTTCATCGCTTCTTTTCGCTGCAATCCGCAGTGCCAGCGAATCATGCGCGAGTTCATACAGATTTTCATTTTCTGCAAAATTAACAATACGACTGTTTACAAAATTGTCAACCGCTGCGTTGATCAATGATATATCAAGTATGGGTAACCGCTCCGAAAGTTCCTTTTTAGCAATTGGCACCTTCGTACCTTCCAGTGTGCAAAAAGGCGAAAGAATCTTCCAGATAGTTTCAGTAGCGACAACAGTATTGCCCGCACTTAATTTCTCACTAATTTTCTTTACCTGCTCTTCTAAAAAGTTACGTAATACGTCGCCAATGTCGCCGATTCGTTTCAATATATCTGTAGTAATAACAGCGTCGGCCTGCCGGCTTTCATCACCGGTAGTTTCAACATATAACTTGTCTAAGAATACCTGCAGGTAGGGTAGCTGTATGGTGAGTGTTTTCTTTTTTCCTTTTATTTTTTCAAAAATCTCCTGCGTGATGATATCAACTTCATCTGCCTTAATAGTCACAGACGAGTCTTTGAAATTATTAATTCCCTGTATTACATCCCTCACCTTATCCAGGGTCATAGGCTCGATGCGCAGCTTCTTACGCAGCAGTTGTGGAACTGCTTTCTCGAATTCGTACAGGTGGCCAAGATATTCTTCACGGATAGAAAAAATAATTTTTACTGGTTGTGCGGCGTTTAAAATTTGCTTTATAGATTCAATAAAAATCTGCTGCTCCTCTTTTGTTCCCAGAACATATAGTTCTTCGAACTGGTCGAATATCAGGTAGATGGGTTTGAAATTATTGATATATACTCCTTTGATCAACCGGCCCAGGCCGCTTAATTTGCGGTTGCTGCCTTTTATAAGAAGGTCATCATCATCAATCTCATTTCCACCAGCCTCGGTCAATTGTTTTTCAAGGGATGCATTGATATTGCTTCCTCTCCTGACCATAAGCGGCATCCATTCGTATGATTTAAACCTACCTGCAAGTCCACACTGGATTATGCTTGTCTTGCCCGTACCCGATGCGCCATAAACCAACAAGATGGAGGTTTGGGATATCATCTCATACAGCGCCGCTACTTCCTCATCCCTTCCAAAGAATATATCTGTATCGTGCTGGTTATAAGAATCTAAAAATTTAAAGGGATACTTCTTCATGAAAAAATTTTATGGCCGGTAAATAATGCGGGACCGATAGTAGCTTGGGATGGGTGATGCAAAATTATTCCAGGATCGCCCGGTAGGCGAGTTGGAATATTTTATACACTACATTCAATTGAAGCGTTCTGAATTTTTCTGTGTCCGTCACTAATAATGTGATGTCATGATCCGGATCTGATTCCAGGTGTTTATCCACCTCACTATTAAATTGAATGGCTACCTGTGATGGGTCACCGATATCTTTATAGTCAACATTTTTATCACTGGCAATTTTGTTGATATCGGAATAGATGAGCTTTTTCTTGCGCTCTTCAAAATATGTATAGAAACATATCTTCACTTCCATCTCGTTGGTAAGTGCGTTAACGTCAACAATAAAGGGAAAAAGATTCATGCCCTCGAGGTAGTTGTCTTTATAGATAAATACTGCATCGTTACAGATGGGCCTGGAATCGTATTTGAATTTTGAAGAAAATAGTTTGTCATCGCTATCTACCCCCAGGAAAGTATAGGAGTGAATATACTGAACTTCACCATTTCTTATGATATTATAAGTGATGTCTTTTACAGAAACCATTTTATATTTGGCCAGGAAACTTAATACCGATAAGAATTCTGTTAGTTCGGTCTCAGCTTCAAACGCTGTGGCATACACTATTTGACCAGCATCCAGTTTGCTTTTTATAAGTTCCAGGTTTTTGCACGATTTTTTAAAGCTACTATTAAGTTGAAGACAACTGTTATTAAATTCGCTGAAAGGATAGCTGATTTTTTGCGCGTCAAAAATGGTTACAAGTGTTTCCAACAATTCTACATAGTCCAGTATGTTTAACTCGATCTCCGCATTAAAAAAGTTGTCAAGAACGTTTATACTGTCACGGCTGCTTTCAAAATTATTGTCCTTTTTATGATCCCATAGTTTTGATATGAATGTGAAACACAAGAGCTGTAAGGTTCTGGTGGTAGTAGCAATACAGGTCTCAATATAGTCTTTGGCGTTGTTGGAATTAAAGGCATCTATGCCGCTGGAGATAACTTTTTGCAGCAACATCCCCACTACACCTACATAGCCGGATATGATGTACCTGTTGGCTTTGCGGGTATAACGCACCTGCGTCTCCCAGTCGCCTTTATCTGCCTCCCGCATATTTTTAAGAAAGTCGCTGGCATCGGCGTTGTAGGCACCCAGGGCCTCGGTTAACTTCCTGCATAGATACATGTTGAAGGTCTTCTTTCCAATCTCAGCGCTGAAAACAGCGTTGGTGATGGTGCCGATATTATAAATTTTGTCACCGGATTTAAAATTTTCAGCGCTTACCTGTTGTAATAACGACTTCAGTTCAGCGAGGTTGTTTTTGATTTCCTTAATCTCTCCGTTCACCTGTACCTGCATCCCTTCAGCTGTCACGTTTTGAATTACGACATCTGAATTTACTGACGTTCCTGTTGAAGTGTCCATAATAAAATTTTAGGAGAAATTGGCGTTGTCAATTTTGTCAATATTGTAAATTTTGTCAGCAGTTTGCGTGATGTTGGAGGAGCCGGCATTAGTTTCAGGTCTTTTATTTTCGGTGAACCCGTCCGCTTCCAGCCGTTCAAGTTCTTTATTAAACTGGTTCCACAGGTCATTGCTGTCATTGAAATTGGCGTAAAAATGTTTTAGTTCATGCAGTTTCGTTTTAAATACGGCAAGACTGTCATCGACAGCCATGTTATCAGTTGGCGTTTTGAAATAGGTATAAATAAATGGCTTTTGAGTGGAGTTGAATTCTCCGAAGGCATGTTCAAATTCCTCTCCCGTATACATGCCTACTTTAGAATAAGCCAGAAAAACAAAGAGATCAGATTCCTTCACGAACTTATTATATTCACTCTGCGAACCTTTAAGTGACATTCGGGCAGACATGTCTTCCCATATGTCTAACTGGAGAAAAATACCTTTATTGAACCAGGACTTGCATTTGCGATAAATCTCAATTTCGAAGTTTGTCCTTTCAGGTTTTAACTCGTTTGATGAAGCAAGGAAAATATTTATCTTTTTCATTGGCGTTATAAACTTATTGGGAAGATAATTAATATTATTATCAAGTGATAAAATTGTTAGTGCCGGTCAGTTTCAGTTATAAAAACACGTTAACATGAAAGTGGTCCGAGTCGGTTTTCATTGCAACTCAAATGACTAACTTGATACCTGAAACGGATATAATCATGTTTTTCGTAGCCACTGTCGGTGATTCAAAATAATGCTTACTGAAATCCTATACAACTAATTGCAGGTCAATATTTTGGACGTAAGATAGGGGAAGTGTTTAAAATAACCTATATTACCAGCCTTCCTACCCCCGGACAATACGGAGAATAAAATTGCGGAGTAGAGAAATTACCAGCAAGGTTGGGCACATAGGCTTCGGGCGTGCCTCCCGCTATCCAACTCCCAAAAAGTCTCATCAAACAATTTCCCTCCACTACTGTTACGCTTAAAAATGGTGTCGTTTTTAGACTCCAATAATTATTCTTCCTTTTGTAAAAGGCAAACGAACGCATGATATTCTCAAAAAATAAAATACCTCAACTGCTCTTAATCCTTATATTGTTATTCACCTTAACTAATAGCCATGCGCAGGGCAATGGAAGGTTGTCGGGCAAAGTGGTGGACCGCAGCACACAAATGCCGCTGGCAGGCATCAGTGTGGTAGTGCAAGGTGCACCTGCAGGTATGACTACGGACTCATCCGGCTCCTTTCGTTTTACCAACCTTGAAATAAAAACATACAACATAGATTTTACCGGCGTGGGCTATAATCCACAAAGCCGCTACAACATCGTAGTAGGTGCCGGCAACGAAACCAACCTTACTATAGAATTGGAACCAGCAACTGAATCTCTCACAG
>JBDSBP010000303.1:0-4258 GCA_039921525.1 Chitinophagaceae bacterium
AGCAAATATATTACACAGAGCTACACGGAGAAGGCACGGAGTTTCACAGAGCGCCTCCGTGTATCTCCGTGCCTTCTCCGTGCATCTCTGTGTAACAAATATATTTCGCAGCCTTAAAGAATGTTCAAAATTGAACGGCGGCTCCGGTAATGTAAATTTGAATATGCCGACTACCTTCAACCGATAATAAAAGCCGGTTTAACTTGTCAAAGTAGAATTAATAATTAACCATTAATAATTAACCATTTACCATTAACAATTAACCATTAACTTCAGCTCCTAAAATATTTTTTATGCCTGATTTAATTTCTTATTGGTGGGTAGTAGTGCTGTTATTCATCGTATTCAGTGGATTGGTTACGGTGAACCAGGGCACAATCGCTGTTGTTACTATGTTCGGTAAATATCAGCGTATACTCCGCCCGGGTTTAAATTTCAAAATTCCGCTTATTGAACAGATTTATAAAAAGATATCTATTCAAAACCGGTCTGTGGAACTGGAGTTCCAGGCCATAACAGTTGACCAGGCTAATGTTTACTTTAAAAGCATGTTACTATTTGCGGTTCAAAATGCGGAAGAAGAAACCATTAAAAAGGTAGCTTTTAAATTCATTAGCGAAAAAGACCTTATGCAAACGCTGGTAAGAACGGTTGAAGGTTCAATACGTGCTTTCGTGGCTTCCAAGAAGCAGGCCGAGATTTTAACCCTGCGCAAAGAGATTGTTGAATACGTAAAGGAACAGATAGATTATGCCCTGGAAGAATGGGGTTATCATTTACTAGACCTGCAGATCAACGATATTACTTTTGATAAAGCAATTATTGAAAGTATGAGCAGGGTGGTAGCGAGTAATAACCTGAAGGCTGCAGCTGAAAACGAAGGACAGGCCCTGCTAATCACCAAGACAAAAGCAGCGGAGGCCGAAGGTAACTCCATAAAGATTGCGGCTATGGCAGAACGTGAAGCCGCTATGCTGCGCGGTCAGGGTGTAGCGCTTTTCCGGGCAGAAGTTGCCAAGGGTATGAGCCAGGCAGCCGAACAAATGAAACAGGCTAACCTGGATACGAATGTTATCCTTTTTAGTATGTGGACAGAAGCCATCAAGAATTTCGCCGAGTACGGAAAAGGGAATGTCATCTTTTTAGATGGAAGCAGCGACGGCATGTCAAAAACAATGAACCAGATCATGGCAATGATGCAAATGAAGCAGCCACATCAATCTCAATAACTTTTAAGGGCGGCTGCTACAGTTCCTATCACTATTGGTGAAACGCCGCGCTTTTGCGCGGCTTTTTCTTTACAAAATGTTAATTGAAGAAACCCGAACCGGTTTAGAGAATAATACACATTATTTTCACGTTAGCGCATAAGCTGTGAAGTTTGTTATTGATAAAGGGTTCGGAAACTTCAAATTCTGATTGCCTACATCGATTTCTGACTTCCAACGGGTTTTACTTCTTAATTTCGTTTTTCTAAATTCATTCTGAATGCATTTATTTTTTCTTCAAATTAATAATATTCCCAAAACAGATAGTGTTTCTGCTCCAATAAACACGATCAGCACCGAAGCGCATATGAATATTTTCGACCTGTTGTATAATGGGGGAGTGTTGATGATTCCGCTCGCGCTTTTGCTGGTTCTGGCAATTTTCTTTTTCTTTGAACGATTGATAGCTATTAAAAACGCCAGCAGGGTAGATCCCAATTTCATGAATATTATCCGGGATCACGTAACTACCAGCAATGTTACGGCTGCACGTTCTTTAGCAAAAAACACTAATAATGCGGTGGCCAAAATAATTGATAAAGGCATTCAACGTATTGGTAAACCCATCGATGCTATTGAAAAAAGTATGGAGAATGTAGGCAGGTTGGAAGTGTATAAAATGGAACGAAATCTTTCTGTATTGTCTCTTGTATATGGTATTGCCCCCATGTTTGGATTCCTCGGAACCATATTTGGAATGCTTCAGTTGTTTTACAACATCAATGCCACCGGTGAATTTACGCCCGCTGCCATTGCCGGCGGTATCTATACCAAGATGATTACCTCTGCTTCCGGACTAATAATTGGTCTACTGGCTTATGTGGGATATAATTTCCTTAATTCGCAGATCACAAAAACGGTAAATAAAATGGAAGTGGCAAGCGCGGAATTTATCGATATTTTAATGGAACCGACGAGATAATGTTAATGGTTAATTGTTAATGGTTAATGATCAATTAGAGGTTTATAAATTTACAAAGTAGCAGCAGTTCTCTGAATAAAATATTTCATTATTATGAACCTGAGGTCAAGACTTAAATCACATCCTGAATTACATGCAGGCGCATTAAATGACATCCTGTTCATTTTACTATTTTTCTTTTTGATAGTATCCACACTTGCCAATCCCAACGTTATTAAACTTTCTCAACCCAAATCAAAAAGTGATACAAAGGCTAAGCAAACGGTAGTGGTTTCGATAGATAGTAAGAACCAGCTTTATGTAGGAACTTCTAAAGTAACGATTGAAGAACTTCGGTTAAAACTGCAACCTTTATTAGCCAAAGAAACGGATCAGCCAACGGTGGTCATCAATGCCGATAAAAAGGTTCCGGTGGAAAATATTGTCAACGTTATGCGCGTAGCCAGGGAATTGGGTGCCAGAACAGTTTTGGCAGTTGATAAAAGTGGGGTGAAGTGACTTGACTTTAGAAGTCTTGCATACTTCGAAAATCTGACCCAGGTAATGTCCCAAACCCTCAACTCAGTCAAGCTGTTTTTTCGCCGGTTGTTTACTAATCAATCTCAGGCTCCACAAAAAATTAACAGCAAAAATACATTGAACAAATCCAAACACCATTAACAGGATAGTGAGGATGAAATTATTTTTTTGAAACCGGGGCACATCGTAAAGATTTATCCGGAGATTTTTAATGTAAAGTTGTCCACTAGAAATGTGAAATATTACTATTAACATGCATACCAGCATGGTGAAAATAATATGTAAACTGATCAGTGTTTCTGAAAAAAGACGCATTGGAATAAATCGATAAAAAATCCAGTATATTAATAATAAAGAAGCCATCAGCCAGTATATCTGCGGTAAACTAAGCACATAAAATGTATCAAATAAACGTATATCAAAAGTTTGCTTAACAAAAAAAAACGAACAGGTAACTAACAACACTGTTGTTAGTAAAAGTAATTTAAAAAAGGGATTGATTATTTTAACGGGCTTAATAATAATGAGATATTTACGCTGATGATAAAGTCGTTTTATAATTCGGCAATGTACAGAAAGAAATTGAACTTCCGAACCACTTAACAATCAAACCTTAACCCTTATCATTCTTTCCCTTCCCTGCAAATCTTTTCTTAGTTCTACATTCTCAAATCCCCTTTGTATAAATATTTTTTTTACGCCGTCACCCATTTGCTCATGTATTTCAACAAAAATATCACCCATGCCAATTAAATGGGTTTTAGCAAAATCAGCGATTGATTGATAAAAAACCAGGAGATCCTCGTCTTCTACAAACAACGCCAGGTGTGGTTCATATAACAAGACATTTGGATGCATGGTCGTTTTATCCTGTAATGGAATATAAGGAGGGTTGCTAACAATAATTGTAAACTGTGGTAAATCATGAATCGCTTCCTTATTTAAAAAGTCACAATGAATAAAATGCACAGTAACTTCTTGTGCAAGAGCGTTTTTTCGGGCTACCGCCAATGCATCTTCACTTACATCACAGGCATAAATTTCAGCCAGGGGTAATTTATTTTTTAAACCCAGCGCAATGCATCCGCTTCCGGTTCCTATATCCAGGATGCATATTCCGCCGCCTTTTATTTTACCGTTTCTTTCGTCCGGCGCCAATCCCTGTAAACCGGCTTGCCGGGGCCGAACCTCATCAATAATCCAATCCAGTAATTCCTCCGTCTCCGGCCTGGGTATCAGTACTTGTTCATTTACCCTAAATTTCATTTTAAAAAACCAGGCCTCCCCTAACACGTATTGCACCGGCTTATGTACCAGCAACGACGACAGGCAATCATCTAGTTGACCGGTTACGACAGCATCCGGCTCCTGGTCCGGGTGTTTAATAATGTCCGCACGTTTTAGTCCGGCGATCTTTTCAAATACCCAATCCGCAATAATCATCGATTCATTTGAACTATAAATGTTGCGCAATTGGAGTATAAATCCTCTGTATATTTCACTATACTTCATTATGACAAACATAGTTTATTTTTCTATTCATACTTTT
>JBDSBP010000304.1:0-4019 GCA_039921525.1 Chitinophagaceae bacterium
ATACCTCATACCTCATACCTGCTTCCTCATCGGCTTCAGGGCTTCCGTCCATTTAGCTAATTCTTTCATCATGTCATCAGCTGCTTTCTGTTGAAGTTCATCACCGTTGAATTTTTCCTGGTCATCAATATATTTAGTGAAAAAGGGAATATTTACTGATTCGGCAATGGGCATCATTTTTTGGGCAGTTACTACCTGTTTAAGCTGTTGCACTGATCTCGTTCCGCCCGCTATGCCACCATAACTAACGAATGCCACCGGTTTATAATTCCATTCTACGAATAAAAAATCCAGGGCATTTTTTAACGCTGCAGGGTAGCCATAATTATATTCAGCCGTCACAAAAATAAATGCGTCTGCCTCAGCTATAGTGCTGCTCCATTTTTTGGTATGCTCCTGCTGATATTTTTGCAATCTCGGATGATGTGGTTCATCTAAAAAGGGAAGATTTATCTCCTTGAGGTCTAACATACTGACCTCAAACGAAGGATGTTCCCGGGCTATTTCCTCCATCCATGCAGCTATTGCAGGACCTTTTCTGCCGGGGCGCGTACTGGCAACTATTATTTTCAGCTTGAACATGAGTGTAATTATAGTTTTTCTTAAGATACCAATTCAGATGCTACCGGTTCGGCCACCTGCTGTTTTACAAATTCTGCATTAGCAAAAATTTTCACGTCATTGCCTAATAACAGTCCGCCGGTTTCTGAGATCATTCCAAAGCTTACTCCAAAATCCTGGCGGTCTATTTTACCGGTTAATTCAAATCCTACCCGTGTATTGCCCCATGGATCTACGGTTGAGCCTCCGAATTCAGCTTTTAAGACTACATCCTTTGTTGTACCTCTCATGGTAAGTTTGCCGTATAGCCTGTATCCTTCTTCGTCCATTTTTTCCAGCTTGTCGCTTACAAAAGTTAATTTAGGGTGCTTTTCAGCTTCAAAAAAATCTCCGGATTTCAGATGTGCATCACGTTGTTCGTTATTAGTAGAGATGGAGTCAATATCAACAGTTAATTGAATTTTTGCGGTGGTAAGATCATCTCCTTCTGTTTCCACTGTTGCATCGAATTTTTTGAATTCACCTGTAACAGTAGAGATCAGCAGGTGTTTTACCTTGAATTGAATTTCTGAGTGTGCGGGGTCTAAAGCCCATTTAGTTGTTGCCATTGTTTTATTTTTTTAAAGTTTAAATTATTAGCTATTAGCTTTTTAAGAATTATGATATGTTACTTGTATTGATTTGCTGTAGACTGATCACTGACAGGCGATTGCTGAACTTCATATTCCTTCCATGCATGTTGTAGTGTTTGCAGGAAAGCTTCAACGGGTTGTGCTCCTGAGATGCTATATTGGTCATTAAATACAAAGAAAGGAACACCTCTTATGCCGATTGATTGCGCGATAGCCTCGTCGTTTCTTACTTCTTCAGTAAATGCGTCACTGCCGAGTACTTGTTCAATCGCAGTTTCGTCTAATCCAATCTCAACGCCTAATTGAATAAGTGTTTTTTGATCAGCTATATTTAGGCCCTCAGTAAAATATGCTTTAAATAATCTTTCTTCAGCAGCATCGCCCAATTGCTGTGTTTTCGCACATTGAATTAGCCGGTGTGCATCGAAAGAATTGGCAATTACCGAATTTTCAAAATTAAAATCCAGTCCGGCTTCCTGAGCTGTTCGGGTAACCTGGTTGTGCATCTGAACAGACCATTCACGGCTTTGTCCTTTTTTTTCAGCCAGGTAATCGTACACATTTTTCCCGGGTTCGTTTTTAAGTGTGGGATCCAGTTGAAAGCTATGCCATACCATTTTCACTTGATCGTTGTGTTCAAATTTTTCCAGGCCTTTTTCTAAATTCCGCTTGCCTATATAACAGAAGGGGCATCTTATATCTGACCAAATGTCTATTTTCATATTGTAGTTTTTAAATAAACCAGTTGAAATATTCAATATTGCTTATCATCATTTACCCTTACATAATTATAATAACTAACACTGTTAGCTAATTGCTCAAAAAAATATCATCCTTTGATTCCTGAAATAAATCCTGTAATGAAATCCTTTAATACCATAGCAGTTAATTCATCTTTACCATTGTCTTTTCCCATCATATTTATAGAAATAAGGCCATGGAGCATAGACCAGTAAGTATGCAATTTCAGGAAGGGATCTGTTGCCAAATTTTTACTGGCTGCGATCAGGTTTCTTATAGTATCCAAAATTAGTTCGCTGAACGAATTTAATTCGGATATCTGCTTTACCGTTTCACAGGTTGGCATTCCCAACCCGTACATTACCTGGTAATATTCTTTATTAGAAAAAGCAAATTCCCAATAGGCATCCGCTATAGCAATAAGTTGTTGTTCGGGAGATGAAAACGCTTTCTTGGCAACAGATAACTCTTTGTTTAATCGTTGAAAACCCTGCCGGGTGAACTCAAACAAGATAGCTTCCTTATTAGCAAAGTGATCATAAATTACCGGAGCGCTATACTCAATAGCCTCCGCTATTTTCCTTAATGAAAGGGCCTGCCATCCTTCTTTTTCTACAATCTTCCAGGACGCAAGCAGAATCGAAGCACGCACTTCTTCTTTCTGCCTTATTTTTCTTTCGGTAATTCCCATTTATAAGTGTGTTATGTTTCCTAACAGCGTTAGCAAATGTATAGATTAATGTTATACCATCAAGTTTATTTTTATTAAGGGGGGTGACTTTAACATTTAATTTTAAATGAGGCAGCAAATCAGCTATTAGTCATGACTTACCGTAGAAAGCCCATTTTTCTTTCGTAATTTTCTATATGCCACAATCTTCCATTATACTATATGGGGCCAACGGATATACCGGTCAATTAATTGCAAAACAAGCTGTTGCTTATAATTTGCACCCAATTCTAACCGGAAGAAAAGAATCTGCTATAGTACCTTTAGCTAAAAGTTTAACGCTGCCTTATAAGATAGCTGACTTAAACAACACGTCCGAATTAGAGACAGCATTAGAGGGTATAACCGTTGTAATTCACGCAGCCGGACCATATCAATACACAGCAAAACAAATGGTGGAAGCCTGTTTAAAAACCGGCACGCATTACCTGGATATAAACGGCGATGTGGCCGTTTTTGAAATGCTGAAAAAGTACGACGAGAAAGCCAGGCGTGCAGGCATCATGGTGATGCCGGGAGTAGGATTTGATGTGGTGCCTACGGACTGTATCGCTTTGCTTCTTAAAAAGCAGTTGCCCGACGCCGTTAGTTTAAAACTTGCTTTTGCTTCTTTAGGCGGTGGGTTGTCTCACGGTACCGCTACCACGATGGTATCTAAATTGGGTGAAGGGGGAGCTATAAGAAAACAGGGCAAGATCATTCGTAGCCCGATAGGTCAAAAAGGAATGTGGGTTGATTTTGGGTTAAAGAAAATATTTGTGATGAATATTCCCTGGGGTGATATTTCAACGGCTTACACCACTACGTCAATTCCAAATATAGAAACGTATACCAGTATTTCACCAAAAATATATCGCCTCTTAAAGCTGCAACCCTTATTCAACTGGTTATTGCGGACTTCATTTACCCGTAATATTATGAAAAAAAAAATCGATAAGCTTCCTGCAGGCCCCGATGACGAGGGTCGTAAAAATGGTAAGATGCTTGTATGGGGGCAGGTTACTAACGCGGCGGGCAACACAGCCACCGCACGCCTTTCAGGCCCGGATGGTTATACGCTCACTGCTCATAGCAGCCTGATCATCGCCCGCAAAGTATTGGAAGGAAAATATAAAACAGGCTATCAAACCCCCGCTGGTGCATATGGAGAAGAACTTGTGCTGGAGATACCAGGAGTAAGCAGGGAAGCTGTTTTGTCTTGCACGGTAATTTAAGTCAATAGATGATTGAATGATGCTGAAATTTCATGCTAATCATTTAATCACACCAATCACAATACAAAACATTAATGCTTCATTAATACATTTAATAATTTCCTGTCAAGCTTTTGTCCATGCCAGTCTTCGTAGGTAATA
>JBDSBP010000305.1:0-3326 GCA_039921525.1 Chitinophagaceae bacterium
TTCCTGAAAGATCATTCCATTGATCTAACCGCGGTTGCCAATCGCCAGGAATGGAGATGGTCCTTAACCGGTAGTAGTGGAGGTTTGCTGAATACCAATCCTAACTGGCGTAATGTTTCCAATGCAAGTACGCTGGTGAATGGCGGAAGCTATAATGCTAACTGGGAAGGTACCCGCGGCCTGATTGGTTATGTAGGAAGAGCAAGCTATAAATATTCTGATAAATATTTCCTGGATGCTACGTTACGAAGGGATGGCTCTTCCCGTTTTGCTCCCGGCAAACGATGGGGAACATTTCCGGCATTTGCTGCGGCATGGCGTATTACCTCGGAAAAATTTATGATGAATAAAGAAATTGACTGGCTGAACGATTTTAAAATCAGGGCCAACTGGGGTAAATTGGGTAATGAGCAAACAACCTTTGGATGGAAGTACTTGTCCATCGTAAATCCCGGTATCAGTGTACCTAATTACTCCAGCGGATCAGGCAATGGAAATGGTGCCGGCACACAACAACTAGGAGCATACCTTCCTGATTTTGCCAATTCAGATCTTAGCTGGGAAACCGTTACCACCAGCGGCATTGGCTTCGATATGACCGTGCTGAAAAACAAACTTAATATCACCGTTGAATATTATAACCGGGTTACTTCTGATATTATTCAAAGTGTGGCTCCTCCTGCAAGCGCAGGCATTCAAAACAATATCGATCTGAATATCGGCGAAGTACTTAACAGGGGAATGGAATTTTCCGCCAGTTACACCACCAAACTCGGTCCTGTAAACATCGGTTTGAACGGAAACCTTACCACCGTTAAAAACAAAGTGCTGAAACTTAATGGGGGCGTAAATGTGGGAGATAATATATACGAAGATTATTCCCTGTTTTTTATAAGAGGTTACAAAGTGGGAGGCGTCTTCCAGACACAGGCCGACATTGATGCATGGCGTGCAAAATATGCCGATGCCGTTGTAGGGCAGATCCGCTCCAATGCCACTGCAGGCATTCAACCTAAACCCGGTGATATATATTTCCAGGATGTTGCAGGCAAGCCGGCAACTGCGGGAAAATTTAATAATGCTCCTGACAGTATTGTTAATACCGACGACCGCTTTTACCTGGGCAAGACCATCCCGGGATTTTTCTACGGTTTTGGAGCAAACGGATCTTTTAGCAATTTTGAGTTGTCGGTATTCTTCCAGGGTGTGGGTAATGTTCAAAAATATAATAATACGCGGGCAGCGGGCGAAAGCATGAGTAGTAACGGTACAGGACAATGGATTTCAACTCTTGACAGATGGACTGCTGCCAATCATTCTACCAGTATGCCGAGGGCTGTTTATAACGATCCATATCAGAACAACAGAACATCCAGTCGCTTCGTGGAAGAGGCGGGATTTATGCGACTGAAAAGTTTGGAACTGGCATACCGGATTCCTACCGATATTTTGCAACGCTCAGGATTTATCCGCAACCTCCGGTTTTCAGTAAGCGGCATTAACCTGGTAACCTGGACAAAATGGACCGGGCTGGATCCTGAAAATGATTTTTATCCTCCTGCTAAACAGGTAGTATTTAGCTTAAGCGCAACATTCTGATCACCCAAATTCACACAATGTATGTTTACAAAAATAAAAATAGGCGTTTGTTTACTGGCTACCCTTTTTCTCGGTATTACCTGCAGTGAAAAACTGATCGACATACCCCCGGTAAATCCTACTGAGCAGGATTACTTCAAAACAGAAGCTGAATTTACGCGGGGAGTATTTGGTGTGTATGCAAGGTTATCTGATCTGTATAACTTTAATGGCGGCACAGGTAATGTACTTTACCCTATTTCTTTTCTCCCCGGGGATGATGTTACCGTTACTGGTCAAAACCCTTTTGAACATTTCAGCCAGCTAGACCCAACGAATGGCAGGAGTGACAGATATTTTAACCGGTTGTACCAGTTGATCGGGCGTGCCAATACCTTGCTGCAGAAACTTTCAGAAGAGTCTGGCGTTTATTCTACCGCCGGCCTGAAGGACTCACATAAAGGGGAAGCGTTGTTCCTTCGGGGATTTGCTTTTTATTCCTTGTGGAATTCATACGGAAAGCCCCCGGTTGTAACAGAAAGAATTACCACAACCGCCCAACTAACACAACCCGAATCAAAGGGCACCGAACTGCTTGACCAGGCAATCAAAGATTTCACCGATGCTTCCGGGCTATTGCCTGCAAGCCGGTCAGCCGGAGACAGGGGAAGAGTAACTAAAAATTCTGCTAACGGATTTTTAGGCAAGGCACTTGTTTTTAGAGGAACAGAAAAAAAAGCGGTAGCTGATTTTACGGCTGCTATCCAGGCTTTTAATAAGATAACCAGTGTTTCATTAATTACAAACTTCACCGATAACTTTGCTTTTGATACGGAAAACAATAATGAGTCTTTGTTTGAGTTCCAGGCTTCCACTTCGGCGGGCGACAACGTATGGCTGCCTAATGAATTCGACGGGGCCATTGGTACCATGTCTTCTTTTTGGGGATTCTTTTATAAAGGAAACAACCATAATAACGACAATATAAATTTTATAGCAACTACCAAACTAATTAATGCTTTTGACCCTAAGGATCCCCGCCTGGCACTTACGCTTGATACGGCTAAAACGCTGGTAAAGTATATTCAAAGGGATAAGAACTCCAATTCCGGAGTTGGTTCTATAAATAACCCGCGTATTTTAAGATATGCTGATGTGTTGTTGCTCAAAGCCGAAGCTACTTTACAATCAGGTGGCTCAACGTCAGATGCAATAGATCTTTTAAATCAAATCAGGGCAAGAGCCCGTGCCATGGTAGCAGGTGGAACGGTGCCGGCTAATTTCTCTACCACCCAGACAGATAAAGCAATCATCCTGCAATGGATAATGGATGAAAGGTTTCGCGAACTGGCAGCCGAAGGACAGCGATGGTTCGACCTAACGCGCTGGCATAGGGCAGGATATATAACGTTAACCAACACCTTTTTTGATCCTACTAATGCAACGGCGATGAATTTCTCGGCGCCAAAGCATTTGCTGCTGCCTATTCCTTTATCCGAGATGGATAGAAATCGGAATATTGTTGGGAATAATCCCGGGTATTGATTTGGGTTGAGAAATGGGAGGAATTAAGTTAAAGACTGTTAATAACCGTTGAGAGCGACTGCTTTCATTATATTAAATCCATCTCTAATTTATAGACATCCCGAACTAAACAACTAATACATGAATTCTAAATTTATTTTCAAACTTGTTTTATTCTTCTTCTTATTCAAATTTTCTCTATTCACTACTCCCTCCTTCTCCCA
>JBDSBP010000306.1:0-3767 GCA_039921525.1 Chitinophagaceae bacterium
TATCGAGGTTTTAGAGATCTCATTGCCGGAAGCGATGACCATGATTGAAAAAGGAGAGATCAAGGATGCCAAAACGATTATGTTGCTGTATTATGCCGCATTGAATAAGCTGCTGTGAATAATAACATGTGCTAAACAACAAAAAACCCGGGCTTTCGCCCGGGCACATATAACAAGCAATCGAAAGAGGCTATTTTCTAAGCGCTTCCCTGGAGATGACCAGTTTCTGCACTTCTGACGTTCCTTCCCCTATTGTACACAGTTTGCTGTCTCTATAATATTTTTCTACAGGGAAGTCTTTTGTATATCCATATCCACCAAAAATCTGAACTGCTTCAGTGGAAGCCCGCACTGCCACCTCACTGGCGTAGTATTTTGCCATAGCAGCCTGTTGCGTCACATTTTCTCCCCGGTTTTTAATGTCGGCGGCTTGCATCGTTAATAATTCAGCCGCCATAATTTCTGTGGCCATATCCGCCAATTTAAAAGAAATCCCCTGGAAGTTGGCTATTGGCTGATCAAACTGGTGGCGTTCCTTAGAGTACTTCACTGCTGCTTCATAAGCTCCTTTTGCAATACCCAGACTCAAAGCTGCAATGGATATCCGGCCACCGTCCAATACTTTCATCGATTGTTTAAATCCATCTCCTACTTCTCCCAACCGGTTTGTATCCGGAACCCTGCAGTTGTTAAAGATCATTTCAGTAGTCTCGCTGGCCCGCATTCCCAGTTTGTTTTCTTTCTTGCCTGCGCTTAAACCGGCATTTTGTCTTTCAATGATAAAGGCAGTCGCATTATCTCTCTTCCTTGGCTCACCAGTTCTGCATATTACTACAGCAACATCGCTGCTGTTACCATGTGTAATCCAGCATTTTGTTCCATTAATAACCCACTCATCCCCCTCCAGCACTGCTACACATTTCATATTTCCGGCATCACTTCCGGTATTAGGTTCTGTTAAACCCCAGGCTCCCAGCCATTCCGCGGTAGCTAGTTTAGGCAAATACCTGTGTTTTTGCTCCTTGTTTCCGAAAGCGACAATATGACCTATACATAGTGAATTATGAGCAGCCAAACTAAGTCCGATGGATCCGCAAACTTTGGAAATTTCCTGGATAACGGTTACATATTCAAAATATGAAAGACCCGCACCTCCATATTCCTCCGGAACCAGAACGCCCATTAAACCTATTTTGCCAATTTCTTTAAAAATATAAAGCGGGAATTCCTGGCTCTCATCCCATTTCATTACATGCGGCTTAATGTATTGAAGAGCAAAATCTCTCGCTACCTGCCCTACCTGTTGCGTAATTTCAGAAGTTTCAAAATTCATGTTCTGGCAGCCCCTTCTTTGAGCGGTGCCGCCGTTGATGCAAGTTAACAAGATTTCTTATTACCGGTAACAACAACCGTTAGTATTATTTTAAAAGAGACAATTCTAAGTTGTGAGAGTTCAGGTTTCGAGAGTAACCCCCCCAACCTCATTCCACTTTCAAATACGGCGCAATTTTTCGATAAATTTCTTCGGTAAAAACATCTATTTTCCGGAGATCGTCCAGGCTTTTAAAATCGCCATGCTGTTTGCGAAATTCTATAATAGCATTGGCTATGTTCCATTTCATATAAGGATGCTGTTTTAAATCATTTACCTGGATAGTGTTGATATTTATGAATGGTACTGCCAGAGTATTGATTTTCAATCCTGGCCTTAACTTTTGAAAGGTGGTGTCAGGTAAGCCGTAAATCTCCGACAATTGATCTATTGAGTAGAAGCCTCCCAGTTTCTCCCTGAAACGTACGATGCGCGACGCCAGCTTACTGCCGATACCTGGTAAAGCTATCCATTCAGTGGTATCTGCCGTATTTATATCGAGTAACAAAGGAACTAATGATGTTCTTAACGGCGGATCATGAGAAGCATGAGTGGACAAATTCGAGGTATGATAATCGTTAAAAGAGGTTGTTTTAGCAACGGCTATTTTCACATAAGGCATCAGGCGTTCCGCTTCGTCGGGATGTAATCCGTAAATAATTCCAAGATCCGTTCTGTTTTTAAATCCACCTCCTTTTGAAATGTAATTTTGAATGGTTTGAATGGTTCTATCATGCACTCCTAACTTTTTCCATCCTTCTATCGACAAAGTATTTGGATCAAAATAGAACAATGCTGCTTTTACCGGTTTGCTCGCCTCCTTCGATATTTTGGATACATAAGCGCGATCTCGCCCTGGATCGGAGCCATACATAACTTCGTCGGGTGCAGTTTTACGAGGTTCTTTTTTTGACACTGATATACGATCCATTTGAACCCGCAAGGTATCAAAGGCCATTTTATCAGTTACCTCTTGCT
The DNA here is from genome assembly GCA_039921525.1 of Chitinophagaceae bacterium. Classification (GTDB taxonomy): domain Bacteria; phylum Bacteroidota; class Bacteroidia; order Chitinophagales; family Chitinophagaceae; genus JADCRZ01. The sequence continues at coordinate 2,351 of JBDSBP010000306.1, forward strand.
GTTCATTGATACAATAAGGAAGCAGGATAATAATTATTGTCAGGAACACCAGGATCATAACTGCCAAACGCTCCTTCCTGGTAAATGAAAAGTAGTCTTTGATGATCTTCTCAAGCATGACTTTGATTTATGCCTGAAATTAATCTGCATGCATTTATACCCGTACAGTGATTTGTGGGATTATGGGGGGCAAAATCACGTTATCCTGATTCCTGGAAAAGATGCCCGAAATTATGAATCAGGATGCCGGAAGAAAAAGTTCCAATCCATCATAAGCCAGGGAAGTGCCTGATGGCAATTCCTGATTGATATCCTGGTGTTTTCCCAATTGGTGACTGATATGTGTAAGGAATACCTGTGGCACCTGTAGTTCTTTACCCATGGCTACAGCTTCCTCCAGGTTAAAGTGAGAAATATGCTTTTGCTTTCGTAGCGCATTCAGCACAAGTATTTCAGAGCCCCTGATTTTGTCTTTTTCTTTTTCATCAATGCGGTTTGCATCTGTGATATAGGTGAATTTACCAAAACGAAACCCGAGTACCGGCATATGTAAATGCCAAACACTGATTGGAGTTACCGGAATATCTCCTACCAAAAAATCATCCTCGCCAATTAAATTCAGGTTGAGTTCGGGTATGCCCGGATATTTTTTTTCTGCAAAAGCATATGCAAACTCCCTTTTCAAAGCTTGTTGCGTTAATGCGTTCGAATAAATTTCCATCGCCTTTCGTGTAAAGAAATTATAAGCCCGCACATCGTCTAACCCGGCGATATGATCTTTATGCGGATGTGTGAAAATAATAGCATCCAGCTTTTTCACTTTTGCGCGGAGCATCTGGTAACGAAAATCCGGACCCGCATCTACTACCAGGGTCGTGTTAGCAGATTGAACCAAAATGCTGGAGCGAAGGCGTTTGTCTTTTTTATCCGGGGAAGTACATACTTCACAGTCACATCCAATCATAGGTACACCACCACTGGTTCCCGTTCCAAGAAGTGTTATTTTAAGAGATGGATATGCCAAGGGCGAAGGTGAAATTTATAAGGTTGATGAACACATTATATGGCAGAGACAATTAGGTAAAAGAATTACATTGATTTACAGTTATCAATTACTGGCAGCCTCACGTTGCTGCATAACATCCTCGTATGCCTTGCGTGTTTCCGGCGTCAGCTGCTCGGAATTTATATTCAATTGCGGAATAAGATCAATTAATATACTTACGCGTCCTTCTGTTTGCAAAAACTTATTAAGAACTACTATTTTTCTTTCCTCCAGAATACAATAACCACTCTGGAACGTACCCCTTTCATAACGAACCACGTATTCAGATTCTTCCAGGATCTTTTCTATTTTGTTTAAAGTAAGCTGGTTATATTTCATGGTGAACTGTTTCGCGTGCAAATATAGTGAAGT
>JBDSBP010000307.1:0-9307 GCA_039921525.1 Chitinophagaceae bacterium
ATACTTAAAGAAGTTGTAAAAACTGGCCTAACATTTATCATAAAAATTTTAGGTTTTGTTCATAAATAAAATACCATTTGTGTTAACATCAATTTACTTAATATAGCTTATCAGAAGCCTCATGTTATTTACATATTCTCTCGTTGAAATATATTCCTGGTCAGATGTATCTACTATACCTCTGCCGCTTTCATCGCTAAGTTTGGCGGTATTCGTTTCTATACCATCCTTCGTGACAGCGTAAGGCCGGCTGATTTGTATGTGCTTCACCATCCAGCGATGTTGATCATCCAACGAATTAATAATTCTTCTTACCTGCGATTCATCTGCTTTAGCAATAAAATTATATTTTTGGCGCGCAAGATCGGGACCATCATTTAATGGCCATTTCATCTCATAATATTTTTGAGGAGTAGTAGTATCATTTTTAAAATGCTCTATTTTAAAAGGTGAATTTTTTGTAGCTTCTTCCTGAGGTATAGAACTTACCCTGTTGTATTCTTCTTTCAACTTCTCTATAGGAATAGTTGTTTTTGCTCCATAATGTAAAAGAGGATTTTCATCTTTATAATCCCACCAATAATGTCCATCATTAACTCCTGTGCCTGTTCTGTGTGAATAAAGAGCTTTATTGGTACTCATCTCAATAAATGTAGGATGAGTGTATTTCCCATTCTCTGTCTCATTCTTGGGAAGTTGCGTATTTTCAAACCATTTAATTGCATCTGGTATCCTTGCCAGAAATTTACGGTCGCCCGTATATTCATAAAAACGTAAGAGAAGCATGCAATGCTCATAAGTAAATGATGGTAATAGAGCCGGAGGTTCATACGATCTTGCATGAGCAGGCATTAAATCCATATTATATTGTTGGCCCCATCCACCATAAGGGTTCCCTTGTTGCGTGATTAAATAAAAGTTCATTCCCCGCCGTACCGGATCCAAAAGTCGCTCATCGCCAAGGGTAACATAACACTGAATAAGAAAGTCAATATTTCCCCAAATCACATCATCATTAAATGTATAAAAAGAGGTATAGTCATCATCGAAGCCATGAGGAAAATCGTGTTTAAGTGGATAGCGTTGTGGCCAACCACCCAGCGGATATTGGCTTTCAAGCACAAATGTGATGGCTCTATCAAGGGCTGGTTTATAAATAAGGTCAAGCTTCTGTAAATATATTCTCAATAAAAATTTAGCTGCATCAGAAGTTGTAACGTCATCCAATGTGGCGTTGCCGTAATAGTGATTAAATTCTTCAAATCCCCAGGCATTCTTGCCGATGGTACGGTACCATTCTTTCAATGAACGATCGCCTGCAAAATCTATCATATAATTCCATCCTCCACAAGTAAGCTGTCCCCATATTAATGCTTTTGCAGCGTTTTCAGCAGCCTTATAATAATATTCGTCACCGGTAGCAACGTAGGCATCCATAAATATATTTCCCATGGAGACAACGCCATCACTTTGAACCTGGATCTGGGTTTTATAAAATTCCAATTCTCCCCATCTTCTGGAAAGATCTGGAAGATACGTTCCAACATAGCCACCATTGGTGCTCACTTTTTCAACCATATAGTGGGTCGCATCAAGCATTGCTTTCGCGGCTTCCGTAGCTAAGTCTCTTTTCTGAGCAATTAAGGAAAATCCGGAAAGCAAAATATAGAGAGTAAAACAAAATGGTATAGCCAGTTTCATAATTATAGTTTGAGATATTCCAATTAACTAATATCGTGTAAATAACCTTAACATTTTATAATAAAAGATCCGGTAGTGTTTACTCCCCGTTTCTTTCCCGGGCAGGTATTTGGATAATAGCAAATGATGTTAATCCAAACCCTGCACCAAGCCCCTTGGGTCTTAAAGAATCAGAAGGAGATCCATTTAAACCGACATAAAGTACAGATCCGTCATTCGTCATTTTCATACCATAGGTGCCTCCCGGGGCATAATTGAACGCTTTATTCATAGGCTCATATAAAAATGCCAATGCTTTTTGTTGTCTTTTCCTGATGTTGTACTGAATAACGGGAGTTCCGGAAAACCCTGCAGAGCCATGGGCACCCGGAAGATAATAAAGGTATTTTTCGTCTGGTGAAAGATCACAAACAGTAATATATTCACCATCTGCGAGAAAATTAGAACCTAGTAAAGTGATTTCGTCCTTCGAGGGTGAATAACGAAAGAGTTCTCCTCCCATCGTAGTACCATAAATATACCCATCTTTCGATTCCCTGGTTTCTGATCTAAAACCTGCGCTTTTGAAATAAGAATTTGTAGGGATAACTGAGTTTGTTGCTGAATCATATTTCCAAAGGGTGGTGTACCTGTCAGCCTCCTTATTAAGTCGCTTTTTGACTCCGGGGAGCATTGAAGCTGATATTAACTTACCACTGTCCGCTTTGTTGGCTTGATCCCTTTGCCAAGCTTCTAACAGGGCTTTTAACCGGACTCCGGTGTGAGCAGAACTCTCTATTCCATTAAAATACAGAGTACCTTTTGCGTCCAATATGAAGTTTCTGTCCATTCCTATCTGGCCCGGGGTACCCTGGTAAACCCATTCTTTTTTATCCATATTGAATACTCCCAATGCAAAGCCATCATTATACGCAGGGTCGCCTTCAATGGCACAATAAAGAATGTTTCGGTTTACATCATACTTTATCGTTGCAGTAACTCTGGCTTTTGGAAAATCAGCATACACCGTTGTCTTACCGGTTGCAGGATCATATTGAAAAAGCTTACCTCCTGAAATGTTCGTGTTCCACTTCTCAAGTATAGGCTTACTACCGGCTTTTCCTCCATCGTCAAGAGTACCAGTGAAATAAATTTTTTTATCTTTACCTTCTATGATGTGTGCATGTACTTTTGAAAAATGCACTTCATTAGTTTTTGCGCCTGTAATTTTATTCAGATCTTCCATCTTTTTAAGTTCCCTGGTAGAAGGATCCCAGCAATAAATAAACGCTTCTCCTTTTTCTATGCCTCCATGGTTACCAATGCCAGCATAAACTTTCCCATCGCTTGCGATACAGATGTCTCCCCATGAAGACCATCCTGTGCCGTTGAAAGAAGGACTGGGCAATTGGTTAAAATATACCAGTTCAACCTTAGGGGCTTCTTTTGCAAACGTTAATTGTGCCTGTGAATTGGAATCGAGGATATGCTGCACTGCCAGAGGTACTTTCAACAAATCTAAGCCTGTTAACGTGGCAACGCCATTTTTGTCGGCAGTGCGAAGGTCCGGAGGCCACGTCTGTTTTTCACTAATAGTATTGTTACTATTAGTACAAGCGTTTAGCAGCCATGTAAAAAGTAACATCAGGCATAATTTCTTGTTGAGTCTTTTCATGTTGTTAATTTATGCATCTTGTTACTAGTGTTTAGCTTTGGCTATCGGCAATCAGCTTGCTGATAGCCACTCTATACGCATCTAACCTAAAGCCATAGCCAACTAAAAAGAGGGTTCGACCTGTAAGGTCTCCAAGACCTCAAAGGTCTTGAATGAGGAATTTACCTGTATTTCAGACCTGGGAGGTCTTGGAGACCTCACAGGTCGACCCCTCTTTTTAGTAGGGAACCTACCGGCGTTCCTCCGCTAAACCTATAAGGTTGCGTTCGTGGTGCTGTCATCAAGATTTTCAAACCTTATAGGTTAAGGTTGTATCGCGACAATAATTTAATCCTTCGTACATTAACCTATAGGTTTTCACTGGCTTAGGATCTACTCTAAGAAATTAACCTTATAGGTTTGGCGGAGGCAAGGCTTTCAAAAAACAAACATATAAGGTCGAACCGTATTTGATCTGCTGATAGCTGATAGCAATACTAATTCACATCCCACCAAAGTGGTGTAGAAATTTTATCCGTTCCATTCAATAACTTAACCGCTTTTTCTATTTCAGCTCCGTTAGTTTGATACTCATAGGTGAGGAATGGAATTCTTCTTATCCAATTCACTTTAGGGTCCGCTATGTCAGGATTATCTGAATTTTCAACCGGGTATAGAGGCAGCACATTGTGATTCCTTCTGTAATCAGCCCATGCCTCATTACCATCGGGAAATAAAGCCAGCCATTTTTGAATAGCAATTTGTTTTTTCTGTGTATTTACGTCTGCCAGGTTAAACGCAACAGGAATGTCAGCCGCCGGGGGGGAATTAAGATAATCATTAGGCCTGATGGGTATAGTAGTTCCATTAATGTAAGCCTGTATTAAATTCTGATCAGTAATACCCCATTGTGTCATTGAATTTTTAATACCAGATTCATATAGATCTTTTAAGGACCCTCCCATTGCCCAGCCTAATAAGGTACCCTCTGCTCTTAGAAAATAAGCCTCGGCGGTACACATTACATTTTGAGGAGTGGAAAAATAGCTACTCCAACCTCCTCTCGCGGGCGAAGACCAACGCGGACCAATATGTGAGTTCGCCAATGCACCATTTTGAGATTTACTCAATTGAGCTATAGATAAACCATTTCTAAGACCCTCGTATGTGCCAGAATTTTCAGCGGGCAAAAAATATTCCTTCATACGTGGATCCTGATAGCCTTTTAAAACTGATTCCATGGTGGCACTCATATTAAACTCAAACCATTCGGACATCTGAGAAATCTTGTTAAAGTCGATGTTATTTCTTTGCATAAGAGCATCATCACCCGGGCTGACAGTGAATACTCCATCTGCAACAGCTGACTCAGCTTCAGTTTTAGCGGTGATGGGGTCTACCCTGGATATTCTAATAGCATATCTTAACCGGAGCGTATTAGCAAATTTTATCCATTTACCTACATTGCCCTGATATATAACATCGGATGTGCCGCCAAAAGGAATATCGTTGAGATGCTTTTTGAGAGCTGCTACTGAAACTTTGAGTCTCTTAAAGAAATCCATATAAATATCTTTTTGCGAATCGTATGCAACGGTTCCCTCAGATATTCCAGCCTGAGAATACGGTATGGGCCCCCAATAGTCAGTAGTTCGTTGAAATGCAAACACCCACCAGATATTAGCAAGAGCGTATTCGGCCGAAGTGCTGTCTGTACTCTTAAAAATTGTTTGTAATTGAGGCAATACATTTACATAAATAGGATTAAACGCGGATCTTGCCCAGCCCATATTAATAAACAAACGATCAGTGGGAAAATAAGTAGCGTTATTGGCAATGTATTGCGCATATTGATCAGAGAACAGGTTCTCGGCAGTTTGATCTCCTACAGGCACTGATTCAACTGCTGCACTAAATAAGAATTTCAAATCACCCTTTCCAATTAACGCAATTGAATTTTTATCAGTATTAATTTCAGCATATTTCTTTGTGCAGGAAACCGTTAACGAAAACCCGATTATAATGAAACTATATAAATTTAATTTTGAGAATATTTTTAAGTTTTTCATACTTATTTTGATTTAAATTATCAGAAATTAACATTAAGATTGATACCTATAGCTCTTGTAGAAGGAAGATATCCAAACTGTCCCTGCACTCCCCCCCCGGTCATATCGGGGTCAAACCACATTTTACGTGTTCCCAGGCCTGGGATGTCCAACTTTGAGCTTCCCCGATATAAAAACAATAAATTACGGGCTACCAAAGAAACACGTGCTGATTTTATAAACAACTTACCAGATAAGGGAATGCCATAACCAAGGGCAACTTCCCTGACTCTGATATTGGTAGCATCATAAGAAAAAAATTCACCAACCCCATAACGCTTGCTTGATACCCATTGCCAAAAATCTTGTGCAGAAACTGTTGAGGTCACCTTACTTCCAGTGGCATCTACGCCATTTAAATTCCATCCTCCCTGACGATATTTTTCAGTAACAGCAGGCCCTCCGTCAAATACCAAATCCATATCAACACCCGAAACAACTTCGCCACCGATGCGTCCATCTAATAATAGCCTTAATGAAAACTGTTTATAGTTAAAGGTATTTGTCATCCCAATCATTTCTCTTGGATTAAAGTTTCCAATAACTTTTCCTAGATTACCTGCTTTATCAGAGGTGGACGGCAAGCCATTGGAATTAACTAAGTATTCTCCCTTTGTATTCTGTAACCAGTAGTTGGAATATATATCACCATAGGCTCCTCCCTCGGTTACCTGAGTTGTCACTGTATTACTTGAAAAGTAATCCAGGTAAATTGTCTTTAAATTGTCAGATAACTTTATAACCTTGTTGCGGTTTAATGAAAAGTTCAGGTCTATATCCCAAGTAAAATCTCTGGACTTTACAGGTGTGCCACCTAGTGTTAACTCTACCCCGCGGTTTCTAATGTTACCTGCATTGATATATTTTGAACCATATCCAGTTGCCGGGGGAGTTTCAATGTTAATCAACTGGTTAAAAGAATTAGACTGGTAATAGGTAAGTTCAAAATTTAAACGATCGTGTAATAATCTCACCGCAGCGTTCAACTCCAGATTTTTTACTATTTCGGGTTTTAAATTAGGAAAGGGGAGAACAGGGCTCCGGAGTAAGTAGCCATTTCCCGCTCCTGCCCTGTAACTATAGGTAGAAGTAAGAAGACCAAACTGCCCTCCATTTCCCACTTCTGCATAATTTATACTTGTTTTAAGATAGGATATAGTTTCAGGAAGTTTAAATAAACTTGACAAGATAGCTGAGGCTCCAACTGAATAATATTGGAATGAATGGGGAGCTGGCAGAAGCGAACTCCAGTCATTACGTAAACTGGCATCGAGAAATAAGAAGTTTTTAAAAGAAAAATTCACCTGCCCAAAAACTGATTGCGTTTGAATCTCAGTGGAAGCTGAACTCATTATAGAGGTAGTAGCATAATTAAGGCTAAACTTATTGGGCACATTCAGGCCACTGGCGGTAAAAATGTCGAGATTATTGGTATTGTCTTTATAAATGGCTCCAAATTGATAATTAATTTTAAAGTCTTTTGTGATATTATTAGTTCCATCAAAAATTATATCAAACCACTGCTGTTCGGCCGTTGTATTAGTTCTTATAAAAGTGCCTCCTGCTTTACTGGGGTTAAAATAGGTACCATTCCATATCTTATGATCCTGAAGGTTAAAGGCTTTGCTCAGATTGGCATTTCCTGTAACATTTAGCCAATTAGTTATCTGGTATCTAACTTTTAAATATCCTCTTACCTGCTCTAAATTTGCCGGTTGAGTGTTTCTATAAAGGGTCCAATAAGGATTTTGATAAGTTACTTTATCCGGCGATGTCCAAAAACTAGGAGCTGGTAACCCATTGATATCGATTTCCTCAAAATCCCTGACATATGAATGTGAAACGTTTCTCGGTATTTGTAAAAGGCGTAAAACGGGCCCACTAATATATTCGTCTTTGATTTTTTGTGTCAAATAATTGAAATTGCCCTCCACGGAGATCCGTTTACCTATTTGAGTTGTTACTTTCAAATTTACATTATGACTCATCAAATTATTAGTCGGAACAATGCCTTTAGTGGAATTATTAACGTATGACAAATAGCCCTGTACTTTTTCTGATCCGCCAGAAACACTTAATGAATTATTTAAGTTGATGCCTGAATTGAAAAAATCCTTCACATTGTTTGGTTGCGCAGAATAAGTATTCGGGTTTCCCTTGTAATCAGTATAAGCTTGCTCATCCATTTTTGCCCCCCAGCTTGATCCAGCCTTTGCGTCCAGTACACCACCGCTTCCCTGCCCGTAGGTATTTTGCATGGGCGGTAAAGCATAAGCCGAATTTAAGACTACTCCCGAATTTAGATTTACTAAAACATCACCTTTGGCGTTTCCTTTTTTGGTAGTTATAATAATTACGCCATTACCTGCCTGGCTACCATACAAGGCACCTGCTGATGCACCCCTTAATACCGTTACAGACTCAATATCATTGGGATTAACTGTTGAGGTCGCAGAATTGGGAACTCCATCTATAACAATCAAAGCATCGTTACTACCTTGTATGGAACGGTCACCACGTAAAATGATACTTGAACTGGAACCCACGCCGCCCAGAGACTGTGTAATTAATGCGTTCGCAATTTTACCCTGAAAGGCGTTCAAAAAATTATTAGGGTCCTGTATATCAATCATCTCCTTTGGTTTAACGTTTTGTGTTGCATAAACCAGGGACCTGGTTTCCCGTTTAATTCCTAGTGCCGTAACTACAACATCACTCAATCCCGACACTTCCAATTCCAGTGTAACATTCACATCCGTTTGTTTCGCTACATTCACTCTCTGTGTTTGGTATCCTACACTGGAAATTTCTAAAACAATATTTTCACCATTCGGAACAGTTAATGTAAACCTACCATCATTATTGGTAGTAGTGCCATTTTTAGTGCCTGAGACTACTACCGAAGCACCCTGCAAAGGAACTCCTTCCCCATTAACGACCTTTCCCTTGAGTTCAACAGGAGGCGGTTCAGGTGCTTCCGCCGACGGTAAAGTGGCCTTGCTTTTAAAATAAGTTGTTTTCTCTTCCGATTTTATTAAAACTGAATTCTTCATAATAGAATAAGTAAACACGTGATCTTTTAAACAAACAGATAAAGTTTTCTCCAGGGTAGCATTTCTTAAAGCAATATCCACAGGTTCAGTATGCTGTATTACTTCCTTATCATATAAAAAAATGAATCCGGTCTGTTGTTCAATGGCTTTAAAAACTTCCGTTAATGATGCATTTTTCTTAACGATAGTAATTTTTGCCGCAGGGCCATTTGCACTTACCTGGAAAGTAAAAACAAACAATAATGCAATTGTTAGTTTCATAACAATTAATGTTCTGGTTTGGAATGAAACAGCGTCGTTCGTATTTTCGCGGCTTACTGCTAAAGTCATAGTTTTGATTTTTCAAATGATAAATTTTGTTTGACTATTTTTCGTTCTGGCGATTATTTAGTACTCTATTAACTCATTCCTGGATATTGTAAAAACATAAATAGAAATATTCTGTTTCATTACAAGCACCTCTTTCCAACAAAAAAACGTCCGCTTAATTTCTTCTGCTACAGGGATTAATGGGGTTAGATTTAAGACAATCCGATATATTTTATTCTGTTAGTGGATCAAACAATGTTGTAGAAGCCTGCTCATCACTTTATTATGAGTTGAATTAGTTCCTGTTCATTATACGAACTTTGGCAAGTTATAGTGTCACCTTGAAATGATGTTACATCTCACTCAAAGCTAAGTAAATGGAATTTAAAAGAAAAATTTTTTTACATAGTTTTAATAAAATGTGGACGGTTAAGAAGTAAAAAAACTAATATGATTTAACCTCATATATATGTCGTATCAGCGCAATTAAAGAAAAGGAAAAT
>JBDSBP010000308.1:0-13450 GCA_039921525.1 Chitinophagaceae bacterium
AATGGCGCAGAATTCCACATTACCTATGGGCCGTCTCCATGCATTATGGACACTGGAAGGAATGAATAAATTAACTGCTGATTTGATTAAAAGCGCCTTAAAAGATACCGTGACAGGTATCCGCGTCAATGCGATTAAACTGGCGGAACTTCATCTAGATAAGGAACCTGCGCTGGTTTTCCCCTTACTTGCCTTGCAGGACGATCCGGAAAAAAAGGTGCGGTTTCAATTATTATGCACTTTAGGTTTTCTAAACACACCAGAGGTTAACGAGGCAAGGCAACACCTTCTCTTTAAAGATGTAAATGACAAATGGGTGCAGATCGCTGCATTAAGCGCGGCTAATTCTCAACCTGTAGACTTGCTCCATGCTGTACTTTCAAAATATGATCCGCCTGTTCCTGCTCATGAATCTTTAATTCAATTATTAAGCGGTATCATTGGAAAAAGTGAATCTACAACAATAATTCAGCAGTTTCTCGAAAAAGCGGTTGCCTCTTCCTCTAACGGAAAGGATGACTGGCAGTCACAACTGATCGAAGGCCTGGCTCAGGGATTAGGAAACAGGCAATCCATACCACCTGATATAGGTAAAGAGCGGGACTTATTGATACGGGCCAGCCTGGAAAACACTTCCAATTCAGTTAGAAAAGGAGCCTTACATATGTTGAAGGTCGTCGGGCTTTCTGAAGGGGCTCAAACAAAAACCGCTATGACAAAAGCACTTCAAATAGCGGGAGATGAGCGATTACCTGATGAAATGAGGTCATCTTCTATCGACTTCATGGCGCTTAAAAATCCAGAGCCATACACGTCATTTTTGAAAAAATTAATTCATCCGCGGAACCCGTTGCCTGTGCAATTGTCTGCTTTAAAAACACTTGGTGTTATCCCGGGAGATGAAATAAGTAAATATTTGTTACAGCAATGGCCCTCGTTAGGTCCTTACTCACGCAGTACAGCTATTAATACTTTTATGGATGGTGACCCAAGAGTTAAACTCTTGCTTGATGCGGTTGAATCAGGTGCTATTAACAAAAGTGAAATCAGTTGGTCACAAAGTGTCCGGCTACGATCAGGGGGAGAATATAGAGATAGAGCAAGAACATTACTCACAAGCCAGGATAACAAACGAAAAGATGTAATCAAACAATATCAATCCTCCCTGGAATTGAAAGGAGACAAGGCAAAAGGTTTATCAGTCTATCAAATAAATTGCGGCATTTGCCACCAGGTAAGAGGAAAGATAGGCCGATCATTTGGTCCCGATCTTGGGACTGTTCATGCATGGGCTTCAGCGGATATAATGACAAATATCCTTGACCCAAACAAGTCTGTTGCCCATGGCTACGACCTGTGGAGTGTAAAGCTAAGCAATGGCAAAACTACCCAGGGAATCATTTCATCTGAAACACCTACGGCTATTACACTCAGCAATGCGGAAGGCGAGGTCACCAATATTTCCCGCCAGGATATTTCATCGTTAACGGCCCTGGGAATGTCGGCCATGCCGAATGAGTTGGAAAAGAAAATTGATACCCAACAAATGGCTGACCTCCTGGCTTTCCTGCGGCAGGAAGAATAAAGTTTTTTATTTTACCCTTCCGGCGATTTGTTAAGTCAAAAAAATAAAAGAAGAATGTATACTGTTTCATTTTTTAAAACTGCTGTGAAAGCGATCTGTGTATTGGTTGGTACAAGCGCATTTAGCGTCATCAGTTTTGCTGCAAATAATGACACCACGCCCGTTGCCATGCACCCTGTTTATCCTCCAAAGAATTCAAATATTGAAGTGTTGAAACAATCTGTTGCGCCATTGATGAAGATGTCTGTAAAAGAAGTCATCGTCCAGGTGCCTGCAGAATCGGGAATTTTTTTTGTTGGATGCCCTAATTGCCATGGCGGAGTGCAGGAAATGGATGTATTACAATGGAAACCCGGAATGGGATCGATGGTTCGCTGCAAATACTGCCAGATGGAGTTCCCCAACAAAAAATTTCCGAATAACCGGGAGAAAGTAATAATAGCTCCCAGCGGTGTGCAACAGGTTTACCGCTATTATGAGGATAGCAGCGGGCACCAGTATTATTTTGAGCCACATGCCTGGTATGAGCGCTGGAGCTGGATAAGGCCACTGGCAGAAAAGCTCGCTATTTTATGGTATGCAACCCGCGACAATGCGTATGGCGACCGGGCAGCGGCCATCGCAGGGCGTTTTGCGCAAGTATTCCCGGATTATGCAATACGTTATGATTATCCTGATGCACCGAAGCAATTTTTTCCTGCTAATCAAAAATGGCCCTACAAAGGGTTGACGCCTTATCGCGGAGCAAAATGGAGATGGTGGGGATATGATGATATTCCCTTCGACCTCGCTAATGTATACGATATTTTAATGGACGGATATGACTGGAAGCGAATGAATACTTTAATTGGATTGAAGACCGACCAACGTATAGCGCGCGACCTGCTTCGCTTGGGCTACGAATTCACCACAGCCAACCCGGAAGTTTATTCGAACAAATCGCCGGGTATGTACAGCGAGATGATTCGCGTGGGCCGGATTTTAGGCGACCCTTCAATGGTTCATGAAGCGGTGAAGCGTTTCAGGGAATTCTTTCCGAAAGGATTTTTTGCCGATGGATGGTGGAAGGAGGGAACAGGGTCATACCACCATATGACAATCACTTCACTGAAAAAAGTCGCCGATGTGTTAGCAGGGTATAAAGACCCGGTTGACTGGCAGGGAGAGCGCTTTGATAATATTGACCTGGCCAGGCAAACTCCACTTTTTGCTAAAGCCATTCATGTTAACCAGGAAGCAACATTGCCCAATGGGCGTAAGACTCCCATTAATGATACCTGGGGATATGGATGGGAGTTTGGATACAAACGCAATGATAAAACAGATAGCGCTGTATCCCGGCTATGGCCTTCGTTGGGTAATGCCACCCTGGGCACAGGGCGAGGAGGAAACCAGGTACTGTTGAATGTGAATTGGAGCGGAAACTATGGCCATTCCCATGATGATAATGGCTCCATCATCCTCTATGCCGAAGAACAGGAATTACTTTCAGATGTTGGATATACCCATTCAAAATATCGCGGATGGACTATTCATACGGCCTCGCATAATACGGTGGTCATCGACCAGGTAGGGCAGGATGCAGGCTCCTATGAAAAACCTGTAACAGGAAAATTAATTTTTTATGATGATAAAGACCCGCATGTAAAAGTGGTTGATGTAGATGCCTCGCCGTCTTATTCAATGGCTGAAGTATACCGAAGGAGATTGGTTTTGGTTCATGCAGGCGAGGGACGCGATTATGTAGTAGACCGTTTCGATGTGAAAGGCGGACAGGTACATGACTGGTTCCTGCATGGCATGTGTGAACAGGAAGGATCGCTGGAAACAAGTATTGAACTCGATCATCCGCTAAAAACTCTCGTGCCGGATTGGGGTGGAAATAATATTCCGAAAACACAACAGGATGCAGACAGGGTGGGTAAGCGCTTTCATGCTTATTCATACCTTCATGATATAAAAACAGGGGCGGGCACGGAGTCATGGGCCGCAACATGGAGGTATGACAGCTCGGGTTTGCGTTCTCACCTCCTCTCACAGCCAGGCACAAACGTTTTCCGTTTTCGTTCACCGTCGGTTCGATTAGCAAAGGAAGATGATAATAAATTAGATGATTTTATGCATAATGGAATCATGCAGCGGCACCCAGGCGGAGCTTCTTCTTTTATAGCTGTTCATGAGCCTTTTCGAAAAGATCCCTGGATGGAATCTGTACAAATGGAAGGAGAAAAGATAATAGTACGCTACAGGCTGAACGAAAAATTGGTCGAAGACCGTATCACACTAAATGATTGGGAAGTGAAAGCAACCTCATCCGCCGGGTGGGAATACCAATCAGGCAAAGCGCTATCGGGACAGGTAAAAGTATTAGAAAATATCAATGGAAAGGTGAATGTATTACTGGACAGGGAAGTTCCTAAAACAAACTATATTCGATTTGACTTCCGGGATGGAGGAACTTATTATTGGCCCGTTGCGTCCATTACCGGAAATCGTTTAGAACTGGAAGGTGATCCCGGATTTTCATTGGATGAAAATGGGAAAGTTCAGTTCCATACATTTCCACTAGATGAACATCAGGAGCCATTGCGATATACTTTATTTGTACAAAAGTTGGGAAACCCTTAAAAGAAGGGTTCGACCGGTGAGGTCTTCAAGACCTCACCGGTCTTGAATAAGTAATGTACCCGTATGTCAGACCTGGGAGGTCTTGAAGACCTCACAGGTCGAACCCCCCTTTTTTATTCAAATAATGAGTAGTTATCAGCTACCAGTTTTTCTGACAGCTTCAAAAAAGAAAATATGAAAAAGACAAAAGGGCTTTGCCTGGTATTTATTTTATTTCTATTTAATCCATTGCATATTATCGCTAAAGAAAAAACGGACACTATTATCGGCAACAGCCAATATAAAGACCACGTCAATTTGATTCAAGATCATGAAAAAGACCGGCGTAAAATTCTTATGAATATGGAAAAGGCTATGGGTAAACTTCCTAAATGGTCAGCCCTGCCGCCATTTGATATACAAGTAACCGATAGTCTCAGAGTGGACGCCTATACACGGTATACAATCCATTTTACAGTCGCAAATAATGAAACGGTCCCGGCTTATTTGTATGTTCCTATACAAAATGTTCCCATAAAAAAGCTTCCAGCTATGCTTGTCTTGCATGGAACGGACCCACTTGGAAAAAGAGTTGTTGATGGTCAGGGAACTTTGCCTAATCGTGCCCAGGCAGCCGAACTGGCAGAGAGAGGATATGTGGTCATCGCACCCGACTATCCCAGTTTCGGAGATTTAAAGGATTATGATTTTGATAAGGATAGATATCAATCGGGGACGATGAAAGGAATCTTTGATCACATGCGTTGTATTGATTTGCTGCAGGGCAGGGAAGATGTTGATCCCGAGCGAATAGGTGTATTGGGCCATTCACTCGGTGGACATAATGCAATGTTTGTCGGCGCTTTTGATAAACGGCTAAAAGTGGTAGTATCAAGTAGTGGTTGGACTCAGATGGCTTATTATAACGTAGAAGCATCAACGACGAAATTTGGCGGCAGGTTAGGCGCCTGGGCACAGAATAGATATATGCCCTTGTTACGCGATAAATATAAATTGGATGGAGACAAGATTCCTTTTGATTTTGATGAGGTGATCTCCGCAATTGCTCCCCGCGCATTTTTTTCTGTTTCTCCTTTAAAGGATGCAAATTTTGATGTAAAAGGTGTAATCGAGGGTATAAATAAAGCGGGTAAAGTGTACCGTGCATTTGGAGCTGAAAATATGCTGCAGGTTCGATATCCTGATGCCGGCCATGATTTCCCGGTTGAAAGTCGGAAAGAAGCTTATCAATTTCTTGATAAAGCATTTGGGTTTACTCCTAATAACGTTGAGATTAAATAGCCAGTTTATCATAGCTTTTGATGCCTTAAAAGAATGGTCATAAAAAAACAAATATTGCAATCGCTGCTAGCCTTTTTGTTATCTGTATCTATTTCAGTTAATTTGTATGCGACGAGAGATCATGGTGGCCATTATTCAGCGGAGCGGATTGCCAATCTTAGAAACAATTGCGGCAAATATGAATGGGCTAGGCAGAAATTTAATGTGGCCGTTGCCAAAGCAAAACCATGGCTCGTCAAAACGGATGAAGAACTTTGGAACATGGTTCCTGGACAGGATCTGCCGAGGACCATTGATGTTACCTATGATGGACTTAGTTCGGGGCCAAAATTTCTCGGCTGTCTTATCTGTGGTAATGATATTTTAAAATATGGAAATTACCCCTACAATCCCGACTTTGAAAATAAACCCTGGAAACTGACCTGTCCATCCTGTAAGTCGGTCTTTCCGACAAATGATTTTGGCAAATATTACAAAAGCGCTATTGATGAACATGGATTATTCAATCCTGCCAGAGGCGATACGGGTTTATTATTTAACATGGATCACCCCGATCCGAAAGACTCCCTGCACAAGTTTGGTGTGGATGATGGATTTGGATATGTTGGTAAAAATGGTCGCGCTTATAAATACATAGGTTATTACACCTGGAAATACTGGGATTATGTCAATGCTGGATTGGCCGCCCTTGCTGACGCATTTCTTTATACCGGTAATAAACTTTATTCACATAAAGCCGCTATTTTATTGGATCGAATTGCTGATGTATATCCGTCTATGGATTGGAAGCCCTATGCTAACCGTGGATGGTACCATTCTGATGGTGGCACTAAGCTGGGTAAAATTGAGGGATCAATCTGGGAAACAGGGGTGGTTCAGTCATTTGCAGACTCTTACGATAAGATCTTAAGTGGTATTCAAGACGATCCATTACTTTACACATTCCTGGAACGACAATCAAAAAAATATAAATTGCCAAAACCAAAAGGTACAACTGCGCTTTTGGTCGCAAATGTTGACAATGGTATATTGAAGACCGCTTTTGAAGCAGTACTTTCCATGCAAATTCGTGGAAACCAGGGGATGCACCAACTCACGGTTGCTACCTGTGCCATTGCATTGAACACAGATCCACAAACTACCAAATGGCTGAACTGGCTGTTTGAACCCGATGGAGGAGCTATTCCAGGGTTAATGATCGATCATTTTGACCATGATGGATCTTCCGACGAGGGGGCGCCTGGGTATGCATTTATTTGGGGGCGTCAGGTTACGAAACTTGCTGTTCTTCTCCAGGATTATCCCTCTTATACCCAACACAATATTTTCCGTGATTTTCCACAATTCCGGTCAGCATTTTTAGTGGCTTACCGCATGGCCGCTCTTGGAATCGCCACTCCGAATATGGGCGATTTCGGTGCCACTGGCCTGGTGAGTACACAGGCAGATCCTGAATTCATGGCTATCGGTTACACGTATACGAGGGATTCTGCGATTGCTATTGCAGCTTTTCGCGCTAACGGTAATTCGGCAAAGGGGCTTGGACTTGATATTTTTTCTGAAAAACCGGAAGCCGTCAATCTCGAAATCCAGCGAATAGGTGAGAATGCCGGCCAGCGTCCTGCAGGAGGATATTTGATGAGTGGATTTGGCTTTGCCTTACTGGAATCTGGTTCAGGATTACCGGGCACAGCCCTGGTTAGTAATTATGGACGTACCAGGATGCATGCGCACCAGGATATGCTCAATTTTGATTTATTTGCTTTTGGACATTGGTTAGCACCAGATCATGGCTACCCCGAGTTTGCTACTAATATTCCCAGTAATACTGATTGGACAGGAAGTACCATATCCCATAATACTGTCTTCGTAAATAAGCATCCACAAAAATTTGTTTGGGGTGGGCGTACCAGGTTATTTACCCAGCTTAAAGGCTTCGGCGTTTTTGAACTGGATGGCCGGAAAGCCTATCCTGATATCAATGAATATTCACGTACTATGCTTTTAATCGGCGGCTCTGATAGTAATTCATACGTTGTGGATATTTTCCGAGTAAAAGGAGGATCTGATCATGTTTACAGCTTTCACGGGCCGCCGGGCACGATATCTAATCATGGCCTTCAATTGAAAACCCAGGAGACAGGCACATATGCCGGAGAAAATATTCCTAAAGGGGTTGCGGCAAAAAACTTCCCTGATGGTTATTCTTTCCTTTATAATATTCAGAAAGATGAACATCCGCCGGGTAATTTCATGCTTGATTGGAAAACGGAAACAGGATATCGAGGTGTAACAGATAAAGATGATATTCATCTTCGTATGCATGCCATGACGCCATGCAGTGATGTGGCATTAGCAGATGGTGATCCACCGCAAAATAAACCCGGAAATCCAAAGCGTCTTGGCTATGTGTTGATGCATCGTGATGGAACTGATTTAAACAGCGCATTCGTTTCCGTTTTTGAATCCTATCGCCTTAAACCCTTCATTAAATCGGTACAGCGCATAGATGATGGTACCGGGGAACAAGTGGCAATTAAGGTAGAAAAGATGGATGGCCATACGGACTATTTGTTATATAATCCAGCTTCTCAGAACCTGATGCGTTTGCCGAACGGCATTTCCATGACGGGGAATATCGGTTACCTGGAAGAGAAAGACGGAGTGGTTAAAAAGGGAATATTGATAAATGGTTCGGCGCTCAAATATGGCAATATGCAATTAAAGGCTACAGGTGTAATTACCGGTAAAGTTGTAAAAATGAATAAGGAACTTGATGGTAAAGGTTGGTTAGTTGTGGATTCAAAACTCCCAGCGGATGGCAGTCTTAATGGCCGGCAGATTATTATTGAAACGAATGAAGACCGTGATGCCAGTTATACAATAAACCATGTGGAGAACGAGGGTAAATTAACTAAAGTCTTTTGCGGACCTATATCTTTTATACGTGGCTTTAAGGGCGGAAACATGGTGGTACGCACTGCTACCGTACCAAAAAGTTATACGGAGGGTTACCTGTATGATTTCGAGGAAGGGGCGTCATTTAAGATTACCTCTCATGCGGTTTGGAATGGGAAAGTTCCCTAGTGTCATGTCAAACATAAACTGTCGGTTATTTTGGCTATCAGCTATCAGCTATCAGGAAAACAATGCTAGAATTAGTTTCCTCCTGATATCTGATAGCTGATAGCCAAAGCGTCATTTTAAAGTTGACATAACACTAGTACTTTTGGTAAACTGTGGCATAGAAACCTATAAGGGTTGCGTTTTTAGTGCTGGCACTCCGGGTTCAAACCTTATAGGTTTAAAGGGGTTCTGACCAACAAACACAATTTTTTTAAGTTGACTTCCGAAGTCTTTAAGACATCGAAAGTCTAAATTTGAGACCATCTATACCAAATTATTTATTTAGCTTCTCTTGCCATAACTTAGTTGAAATTTGGATTCACTAATAATTCAATTATTAAAATATATGATCATCAAAATTGGAGCAAACACATTTGAAATGAATTTTAGTACAGTTTATTTGCCGATTTTTTTTGCCTTGGTAATATTTTCCTGCACCGGTAAAACGGATAAATCTCGTTATTCAGGTCCGCTTTCCCCGGAAGAATCCTTGAAGACTTTTCATTTTGCCGGAGATTTCAAAGCAGAAGTTTTTGCTGCGGAACCCTATGTAATTGATCCGGTATCAATGGAATTTGATGAGCAGGGCAACGCTTATGTAGTGGGAATGCTGGATGCTTATAAACCTGATTCTGTGAAAGGAAAGGGAGCCATTGTGATGCTAAAAGACAGAGATGGCAACGGACGGGCGGATACCTCCATTGTTTTTGCGGATAGCCTGCGGGAAGCAACAAGTGTTTTACCATGGGATGGGGGATTACTTATAACAGCAGCTCCTAATATTCTTTATTATAAAGATACAGATGGTGATGGGCGTGCAGATTTGAAAGAAGTACTGTTCACTGGGTTTTTTAGTAAAAACGAGGAAGCGCAAATTACAAACCTTCGATTTGGGGTTGATAACTGGATCTATGCAAACAACAACGGGCAGGGAGGAGAAATAAGTTTTACCAGGGTGCCCGGTGCCCCAAAGCTTAAGGTGCAGGGCTCAGATATCAGGTTTCGTCTAGATAGGAACCAGTTTGAACTGACAACCGGCCGGGGACAGTTTGGCCTTGCCATGGATGATTGGGGGCACCGGTTTTTTACCCAGAATTCTCTTCATATCCAACAGGCGGTTATTCCTGCACGTTACCTGCAGCGAAATCCTTTTTTGCCGCCGCCTATAAAATCGGCGATCGTAAATAATTCGGATCATGATCCAATTATGTATCAAATCACGCCTGCGCCCTACTGGCGTGCAGAACGTACAAACCAACGAAATAAGAAATTCCAGGAGAACAATTTGAAACAGGTAGAATATGAAAAAGATCACTTCACTGGAGCTTCCGGGGGCACTTTTTACGGAGGAGATGCCCTTCCAAAAGAATATTATGGTAATATTTTTACGGGAGATGTTGCCGGTAACCTGGTGCATAGGGATATTCTTTCATACTCGGATACAGTTCCTTACTTTATAGCAAAGCGGGCAGAACAGGAGAAAGATAAAGAGTTCATGGCAACTACTGATTCCTGGGTTCGGCCCGCGAGTTTAACCGTTGGGCCAGACGGGGATCTTTATATGATTGATATGTACCGGCAGCATATTGAAACTCCCATGTCCATTCCCGAGGATTTACAAATTGGTATGGACTTTAATGCTGGAAATAAAGATGGGCGAATTTATAGAATTGTACCTAAAAATGCCGGCGCGTACAAAAACGTTTCTCCTGATTTGAGGAATGCAAAATCCCTTGACCTGGTAACATTGCTTTCGCATCAAAACCAATGGTGGCGGCTACAGGCACAGCGGCTGCTTCTGCAACGGCAGGATAAAAGCGTGATTCCTGCAGTAAAAACGTTGCTTGCTCAAAGTGAAGATCCGAGATGCCGGCTGCATGCCTTATATGTGCTGGAAGGGATGAATGCTTTAGATGCTGATATCATAAAAAAGGCTATGAAGGATCCTTCCCCAGGAGTTCGTGAAAACGCCGTTATACTTTCAGAACGATTCCCAGCCTGCCTCCCGAACCTGGAGGAAATGATTAACGATTCTTCGATCAGTGTAGCTTTCCAGGTTGTTTTAAGTGTAGGGGAGTTTAAGGATAAAACCGTTATAACCGCCCTGGCTAAAGTATTAGTGCAAAGAGGGGAAAGCACCTGGTTTAGAACAGCGGTATTAAGTTCTGACGCAGGATCATCTATTGACCTGCTGAATGAATTGAATAAAAAAGCTTCATTCTTTAAAACCGTTGCATCCTGGAAAGTTGCTTTCCTTGAAAATCTTTCCTATGTGATCGGCAGACGGGATGAGAAAAAACAAATTAATACTTTATTTGAAATCATATCAGCACCATCCCTTTCGAAAACTGTGGATTGGAAATTGGCGTTTGTGAAAGGCCTGATTAAGGGCCAGGAAAGTATTGAAAAAGCCGATGCTGCATGGAAGGAAAAATTAAAAACTATCAGTGCTGAGTCAGGGAGTAATATTGATAAGGCAATCCAGGATTTAAAACAATTATATTCTAAGAACTGAAATCCTGCTTTTAATTAATAATTATGCCGAAAGTAAATCGTCGAAAGTTTATAACCAATACTGCTGCTTCAGCAACAGGCATTATATTGGGATCCACGCAAATGGGATTTGCTTCCAGGGAAGATCCCGTTATTCAATCTGCCAGCAGTAAAAAAGTAAAGCTGATGGATGAAGTGATGAAATATCGAAAAATAGATTCTCATGCCCATGTTTACTTTACGGAGGATAGTCCCCGCACCCAGATTGATTTTGCAGACAGGTTGGGAATTGAAAAATTGATGATATCCAGGCCCATGGATCCTGGTAGTGATGGATTACCCGAAGAATTCAGGAAATGCAATGATTTAGTGCTTCGTTGTGTCAAGTTGCATCCAGATCGGTTTATTGGTATGCTTACCCTTAATCCCACCTACCCAAAAGAATCCCTCGAAGAAATAAAAAGATGCGTTGATCAGGGTATGATGGGCTTGAAACTCTATAACCATGTGAAAATAAATGATCCTTTGTTCTATCCCATCATTGAAAAGTTTATTGATTCGAAGATGATCATTTTGATGCATTCTGCTATCGGCTATTCAAGAGTAAAACTAAATGCGCGCGAACCAAAGAATATTTCCCTGCCTGAAAATTTCGTAGAGATAGCAAAACGATACCCGGAGCAAATGTTCCAATTTGCGCATATTGCCGGGGGTATCGATTGGGAGTATGCCTGCAAAACGCTGGAAAACTCTCCTAATGTTTATGTGGATGTTTCTGGTAGTAACAACGCAGCCAATATGATTGATTTTGCTATTGAATACATTAGTGAGGACAGGCTCCTTTTTGCATGTGATAATAGTTTCTATCCCAGTGTTGGGCATATGTTCTCGGCAAAGCTGTCGGATGCCCAACGCAGGAAGATATTTTTTGAAAACTATAGTAATATTTTAAAGAAAGGGGGCAAACATGTTGATTGATAGCAACACCTATATCGGCCACTGGCCGTTCAGGCAATTAGAATATAACAATTTTGATGCACTGTTGGGTAGGATGGCAGAGTTTGGCACCGATGCATCCGTAGTTAGTAACCTGAATGGTATTTTTTATAAGAACACCCAGTCGGCAAATGAAGAACTCTACAATTCCGTTCGATCTAAAAAAATTTATCAGGAACGATTTATCCCTTTTGCAGTCATCAACCCCATATATGGCGGATGGCGAGATGATTTTAAAGTTTGCCGCACTAAAATGGGTATGAAAGGAATTCGGTTATATCCGACGTATCATGACTATGATTTAAGTAATCCATCCTGTGTCGAACTCGTGAAAATGGCGCGGGACCATGGCCTGCCGGTAGCACTTTCGCTGAGAATGGTGGACAGCCGTCCAAGTTCATGGATGGACATAGAGACGGAATGGTCATTAAAGGACATTATGCCCATCATAAGGTTGGTGCCGGATGCCAAATATTTAATTTTGAATGTTGCCAATAGCCCTTATCTTAACGAAGAAGATAGTCAACTGTTAAAAAAAGCGGAAATACTCATAGACACATCCGGCAGGGCCATCATTGAGTTTAGTGATCTTTTAATGAAATACGGTAAAGATAAATTCTGTTTCGGCACCCATTCTCCACTTTTAGATTATTGCACCGGGTTATTGCGGATTGAATCTCTCAGGGATAATGAAGCCGAGGAAAGCACAAAAGAGCTTTTGAGGTCTGGAAATGTAAAAAGGTTGCTGGCAATGTAGCAAGGGGTTCAACCAGGGTCTAAGATATCATACGTCAAGAAAATAAAAGGCATAAATGGAAAACACATCATTTTCACGCAGGAAGTTTATTTATAACTGTTTTAGTTCCGCTAGTTTTTTATTTGGGACTGTAATAATATTCAATAGCTGTCAGTCAAAAAAACCCGTGACAGAGGAAAAAAAGGAAAGTAAATCCAAAGAGCCTTGCGAGGATTTATCAGGAGTAAGTGCAGAAGAAATTACCAAGCGTCAAAAATTTGGATATGTAAAACAATCACCTGAACCGGAGCGCAATTGCGGGAATTGCAGTTTACACATACCACCTGTTGCCGGGAAAGATTGCGGCGGATGTTTATTGTTTAAGGGGCCGGTAAGTGCAGCAGGATACTGTATTCAGTATGCGGCCAAAGTTTGAATTTTTAATTTTCAGTCTATGCCATCTTCGCTCACACGCTTTCAATATACTTTTCTATATAACCCGGATCTTTTGTCAAATCAAACCTTTTCATTCGTTCAGCAGTGCCAGTTTTAGCGCAGACTCTACTTAAATCTTTTACAAAAAGAAAATCTGTAGTACACAAACT
>JBDSBP010000309.1:0-39606 GCA_039921525.1 Chitinophagaceae bacterium
ATGATAACACCATTTGAACCCCGTACTCCATAAATAGATGCGGCGCCTGCATCTTTTAACACCTGCATGGATGCTATATCATTCATGTTAATATCATCCAGCCTTGACTGCACTCCATCAACAAGAACAAGCGGTTGTGTATTTCCAAATGAAGTAACCCCGCGAATAAAAATATTGCTTTCACCGCCGGGAACACCTGAACTTATAACGGTAACGCCCGGTACCTGTCCCTGCAACGCTTTGGCCACGGAACCTGTTGGAATTGAATTCAACGCCTTCACATCCACAACAGATACTGACCCTGTAATGTCTTTCTTTTTTTGAGCACTGTATCCGACTACTACTACATCAGACAAACCGGCAATGTCTTCTTCCAGGATAATATTCATTTCAGTCTGAGCACTTACCTTTACCGTTTTCGTTTGAAAGCCAACACTGGAAATTTGCAATACAACTGTACCCTCTGCCAGAACAGGTAAGGTAAATCTGCCCTCCTCATTGGTAGTTGTTCCATTTGTTGTGCCTGCAATTATAACAGATGCGCCAACAATAGCGTTGCCCGCTTTGTTCATTACTCTTCCTTTAAGTTCAATGGGTTTAGGCTTAGCCAGGTAAGATTTCTTTTTTAATGAATCTTTCGTATGATCATTTCCGTTAGCTGAAGCAGGAACTGAAAAAAGAAAAGATAACAGCGCTGTTAATTCCATGATCATCCAGATTTTTGTTATGAATGATTTGGCGACATTTGGGGAAATCATAATTACAGTTTTAGTTTGATTATAAAAGATCTGGTCATTTGATTTTGATATAACATTTCAATAAGGATAAGTCACCCTGCATTTCAGGGATTTCAGCTCAATGCGCCGTAACATGTATTTATTGGAAGTTGCAGTGGCGCTTTGGCTGAAATGACAAGACGGGGAAAGGGTATGTAGCGCATCATTTGGCACCTTTTATTTAAGTATCTTTTTTTCTTTGTCATTTTAGCGAAGCGCCTCGAGCTGGTTGAATAAAGACATCTGACGCGCTTCAGCTGAAATCTCTTAAAATGCTGGCTGCATCAACTATTTAGGAATGAGTTTCAACCCGCGTAAATCTAACAGGGCACCTTTGTCTCCTACTGTTTCAAATTTTGAAGCAGGTCTAAATACGAGCTTTTGATTTCCTTCCTTTAATTTAACAACACCAATCTTTCCCGTTTTGTAGGTTTGCCATGAGCCGGTTTCTTCTACCGTTCCTTTCAGGGCCTGGCCGCCTGCTTCTAAAATAAAAGGTTTGCCTGCTTCCGGGTTAGGCACGGACCAATCAAGGTAAACATCATACTCGCCAGCCCTTGCTACCTGGACATTCCATTCCACTTTGTCTGCTGCAGTAAACCATCCAAATGCGGATTCATCGGGCATATACTTAATCTTCGGGCCCACAGCTCTGCCCACTTCCGCGCTAAGTAATAAAACGCCATCCTGTCTTGCACTAACTACACCGGGCTGGTTAGTTGTACTAACCTTCAATAAAAAGAGTTTCTTTAATTCATCTATCGAAGCCTGCCTGCCGTACTGGCAAAGTTCGAAAGCCTCCGCATATTTTATTTTTGATCCTTTTTCTTTGCCATACAATTCAATTAATCGGTCCCTGTATTTTGATGCAACCCCTTCATTCCTTAATTGTACGGATTTCATCAGGTAATCCTTTCGGCCCTGCTCATCTTTTGGTACATTCGGAAAAGTGCTGGCCTGCCAGGAATGTTCGTCTCCAAACTGTGAAGGCATCGCAGTGATACAACTCCATTTTTTATCAGCCACCTCATCTATCCCTATCACGATAGTAGGATCAAAAGCATAGGGCCTGAGGAAATTATCAGAGTAATACATAAATACCGGGTTGCCCTTTGTAGGAGGAGTATCAGGAGTAAAAAAAGGAGCGGCAACTATTACAGAAGCATCCTGCACCAATACGCCAACATAGCGATGATCCGGGTGATAGTCGTAAGGGCGGTGACACAGTACTATATCTGCCTGCCACTCGCGGATAAGTCGCGCTACTTTTTTCCTGTTCTCTAATGTAGGCTCCAGCTCGCCATCGTGTATATCGAGCACTTCGGTTTCAACGCCAAATATTTTTGCGCATTCCTGTACCTCCTTCAGTCGCCGGTTTGCAAGGGCACCACCTGACGATTCGAAATGGCCAACATCACCATTAGTTAGGGCTACAAATTTTACTTTATAACCTTGAGCCGCCCATATTGCTCCCATGCCTCCCGTTTTTTGCTCAACATCATCAGGGTGAGCGCCAAAGGCAATAATGCGCAGAGGGATAGCTGTTGTTTGTGCGGTCGCTTGCTGAGTCGGCGTTTGAGTACCTATTAAAGTGAGGGCAATTGCGCTGCTAATAAAAAAAGTCTTCATGTTTATTTTAAATTATATGTATGAGAAGATTTTCGTGTTGAATTAGATCGCTTTGGCTATCAGCTATCGGCTATCGGCTATCAGCTATCGGCTATCGGCTATCGGCTATCAGCTATCAGCTATCAGCTATCAGGAAAAAATATATCACAGATTGACTTGCTTATTGCAGACGCTGTCGGCTAACGCCTATGACGTCGGACGTTAGCTGATAGCTGATGGCTGATAGCTGATGGCTGACAGCCATTACTGCGATATATCATACTTACCTTTTATTTTGATCGTAAAAAAGTCACCACATCCATCATTTCCTGCTGGGAAAGTTGCTGTTCCAGGCCAACAGGCATCGCCGACATGTTCAGCGCTTTTAAACGTTGGATGTCTTCACGGGCAAATGTTGTTTCCGCTCCGCCCGGATTTTTAAGCGTTATGGCAGCTGCGGTTTCCGATGAAATGATTCCCTGTTTTACTTGTCCGCTTTTCAGTTCCACGTTCCAGAGATCGTATCCTATAGGCATCGAAATACCGGGATCGAGAATATTGGCTACCAGCTTTTCCGGCATCCAGTTTTTAACAGTAGAAAGGTCAGGGCCAAAGGCATTTCCATCTGCTCCTCCTCTTTGATGACAAAGAGAACAGTTCTTTTCAAACAGCGCCTTTCCCTGTGCCTCATGTCCTGTTAATTGAAGGGCAGCCTGGTATTTCTCGATAACGTCTTTGCGTTTTTCATTTGTTTTTGTAAGCAGGGCCCTGGATCTTGGTTTCATCGAATCCGGTATGTCGCGCATGAGTACAACGCTTCTTGACCAGCCCAGGCTGCTTTGTGGAATACGGCCTTCTTCAATAGCGTCCAGCAATAACCGCACTCTTGGCAAATTGAATGGGCGCACTAAAAAGGTATTTAATGCAGCTTCCCGCAATTCAGGGGTAAGGGAAGGCCATTCGCTCAGGACGTGCTTACTCACTGTTATATCAGGTATGGAACTTAACATACGTATGGCGGCTAACTGAACCGGTGCAGGTTGTGTTGGAGTAATCAGTTTCTCCAGGAGGGAAGCATATGGTTTTGCATCCTGCAGCGCAAGGAAACCAACGGCCAGCGCTCTTTGGTCTGCCGGCAAAGTGTTGTCAGCAGCGATCGTTTTTGCCTTAGGCATAACCGTTAGTGATTGCTCTTTATCTATCCCTATAATTTGAAGAATCTGAAGGGTCCCTTCCCGCGCGGCAACAGAAGGATGCTCAAAAAAAGTTTGAACAAGTGAACTCCGCTCCTTTTGCAATTCGGGTGAAACCTGTTTTTTGCTTTTAAGTCCCAACGCAATGCCTTTAAGTATAAAAGCCTGCCATTTTACGCCGGTATCAGCAATCGGCGTTATTGCTTTCTGAAGGAGCTGGTGTACGGTTTCAGTTTGTTGGCTGGCTGCCGCCATGGCGCTTAGCCGTTGAACCATGGAACCATATGCAGGAACAGTTGGCTGGAATTTCGCCAGTACTGCTTGCAGCAAACCATCGTTTTGAGAGGGAGGTGCACTAAGAGCCGCCACCTGCACCCATTCGTCGGCTATGTCTTTAAATAAAAGTTCCTGCCTGGCTTCGTTGGCTTCAGGTGTATCGACGAAACCAAGGGTACAGAGCAACTGGAACCGGGTGGCGGCAGCGGTATCATCCTTTAGTTTGATCAGTGCAGGCACCAGGCCTGGAGAAGTTTCGAGGTGGATCTCTGCAAGCCTGATGGCATTCTGGCGGATGCCCGGTTCCGGATCTTTTAAAGCAACGGTAATAAGATCATTATTCATTTCATTCATTCCTTCCAGCGTCCACAACGCATGCAGCCGTGCCATAGGAGAAGCTGTGTTATGAGCCATTCGTACCAATGAAGAAACAGTGTTTTTGGCCTGCCGGTCGAGCAACATGCGCTGGGCATTTCTTCTCCACCAGATATTATTATCTGCCAGTTTCTCTACCAGTTGCTCATCGGTGACCTTTCCCAGGTCCATACTTTTTATCCACGCAGGAGGGGCGGCACCAGCTGCACTGATGCGGTAAATTCGTCCTTTTTCGGTTCCGTTATACATGTTGCCAGTCTTTACCACCTGCTCATCCATAAAAGCTGGCCCTTCTATAAACTGCCGGTAAAAGTCTACTACATACAATGCACCGTCCGGCCCCACGTGCATATTCACTGGCCGGAACCATGGATCGGTGGAAGCCAGGAACTCTTTATGTTTACCCACCCTGGCGGCGGAAAATAAAGAGGCTTTCGGATCGAGGTGATCCACGTGAACCAGGTTTTGTGCCGGCTCGGCAGTAAAGCTGGTATTGCTATTGAATGCCGCCGGGAATGCGCCACCCAGGTAGTTGGTGATGCCGCTGGCAGAAGTAAATACGCCTATATCGGTAAGAAGCTGGTTCTCGGGATTTTTGGTTATTGGAAATACATCGGCTGCGCTGCCATGATCGGAAATTTGTTGTGTAGCATTAGCAACAAGCAGGTGGGTATTGCGTTTCAGGTATTTTGCGGCTATTGCTTCCTGGTAGATATGGTTGGCGTTGGAAACCATGAAACGATTACCCCAGGCGTCAAAACTATAACCGAACTGTGTACGTGTAGACATCATTTCCAACTGATACTGTTGGGGCCTGAAGCGAACCATACGTCCCCTTGCATTATCCGGCAAGCGGGTTCCTCCCGGTTTATCGGGGTAATAGATATCTTTATTCTGCGTTCCCCCATTTCCTACATAGATCCAGTTATCCAGGCCGAAAGTGGGGTTATTTACATTTGACTCAAGATCCGTGGAATCAAAGCCGGTGAGCAATATTCTTTTTATATCTGCTTTATTATCTCCATTAGTATCTTCGAAATAATATACGTGCGGCGGATCGGTCACCAGCAGGCCTTTTTTCCAACGCATTACGCCACTGGGCAAAATCAACGAATCGGCGAAAATGGTGCTCTTGTCCAGCACACCATCACCGTCGGTATCGGTGAGTACCTTAACGCTTCCTGTACCGGACTCATCAAAGGGCACACCTTTCATCTCCGCCACGTACATTTTGCCATTTTCATCTATCTCCATGTCTACCGGGTCATTCAGCAAAGGCTCCGAGGCCACCAGTTCTATTTTGAACCCTGGTTCGAGTTCAAACGTGGAGAGTGCTTCCTGTGCTGATTTACTGAACGGCGGTGCCTGCTTATGCTGGCAACCAATAAACAGCAGGAAAACGAAATATTTCAGCAGGTGAACTACCTGGTGCGATTTGATAATCCGCAAAACGTAATTGAATATTCTTCCGTGATACAGGTCAAATAAGATCTTGAAGGCCTTTTCATTATTTTTTGACACCTGTTTCAGAAGTTCCTTTTCATTAATTGCCTGGTGTAACATACGGTTTTTTAAACGAGGAATGATTTATTTAAAGTTAATGGTTATGGGTTAAGAAAGTTATATAATTAATTAGTGTATATTATTTGAGTGCAACTGTAACACGTGAGCTATTGTTACCGTATTCAATATTTCCCGACTTGTTTTTTCAGCCAAAGTGCCACAGCAAATTCGCATAAATGTATGTTACCGCGCTTTGAACTGAAATATCCGAAAATGGATACTATCAGCATTTTAGGGATTTCAGATGAAACGCGTAAAAAGAAGCCTGTTCAGCATCAAACAACGCTTCGTTGAATGACAAACAAAAATTAGTTGCATCCTGGAAAAGGCGTAATTCCACACCGCCCCGACTTTTCATTTCAGCCGCAGCGTTAAGACAACAAAAAAAGTTGTATTATAGAAAAGTGGGGAGGGGGATGTTCAGGAACTAAGTATTACACTTATTATCCGGTCCTTCACAACCGCTTTATCTTAATATCCCTGAAATAAACCTTATCATTATGATCTGTTAGCAAAATATGTCCGGCTGGCAACTCGCCATATTTTTCATAGTCGGCAAATTTAGTCCCGGCTTTTCGCTTAAGGAAATCTTCGCTTCCCCTTTCATACCTTAACACGTTTACGCCATTTAGCCAATGTTCCACATGTTTACCCCGGGCAATTATACTAACATGGTTCCATTGGCCGGCAGGCTTTAATTTAACATTCTGCGGTGTATAGAGTAAGTAACAGGATGCAGTAGCCGCTATTTCATGTTTATGGTCTTTCACTTCAGGATGATTATAATCATCTATAATCTGGTACTCTGGTCCATTTATTACTATTTCACCCGTTTTGGCATTCCTGATTTTACCTACAAAATATTTTACTCCGCTGTTAGCGCCTTTTGTTAAGTTAAAATCAAGCACCAGTTCAAAATTACTATACGTGTCACGTGTAATGATATCCCCGGCACCGGTTTTATCTATAAATAAAGATCCATCTTTTATGATCCATCCTTTTGAAGGAAAGCTGTTATTTTCCCGCGCGCGCCATTTGCCGGTATTTTTTCCATCAAATAATACTTCCCAACCTTGCAAGTTTTCCCTGACATGTAAGCCAGGCAGACTATCAGCCAACGATAATCGCTTTTCAAGATTTCTATTATTATTTCCATAAACATAATGAACTTCCGCTTTTAAACCGGGAAAACCAAAAAAGAGGCAACTTGATAATAACAACATTCTTTTTTTCATGACAAATAATTGATTATTCATTGTTAATTTAATTCGTACCTGCAGTTACACCTAGTATTTTATCAATAAACCGATAAGCTTCCAAACGCAATTCCGTCGTCTTGTTAGATCGAATTCTTCCTTTATGAGAGCGTTTTTTATTCCTGAACTTTCATCCATTCCATGTTCAGCTTATTAATAATTGTATCCCTGCTATTGGTAAAAATGAATTGCACCCGTAATTTTTTAGAGGAATAATCGCATATCTTATACACTTTCCTGACGGTGTCCTTATTTATGTCTTCATGCAGATAGGTCAGGATATTGCTTTCAAGGGCAACCGAGCCTGTATTTTCCTTACCATTAAATATGAATTTTTCAGTCACTTTACCATTAACATCAATGGTAAAAAATCCCCAGGGAACTTGCCATTTGCCGGCTAGATTAGTCAATGAAATGTTACCGGCATATCCCTTACATTCAGAAATTTTCTGTTCTAGTTTTTGGTCTATGTCGGGTTTGATCAAAAAAAGGTAAACAAGTACGGCCATGCTTATGACAAAGCTAATCGCTGTAAGTGCCGTTGAATATTGAGTTCTTTTTTGGAGGTTGTTTACTTTTCTGAAAATACCCTTTGCCAGCAAATAAACAGGTATGTGAACAACCACCAGTATAAGGATAAAAACAATAAAGAAACGCATGGTGTTTTGTTTTTAATTAAATCATAGTAGTTTTAGCCGAATGTAACCAAATATTTGTAATAATTATGAAAGAGGATATAGGTTGTCGGAAAACAATTGAAAGTGATTGTCCTATCTTCCCCTCCTTATTCAAGGAAGGGAAGAAAGCGCAATCACTCCTTTGATAAAGGGGAAAGTAGCACAATCACTCTCTTTTGCTATTCTCCTTTGGTAGTAACCGAAACGGGTAAACGCTTTGAAACAATCATCATGCAGGCACTTGTAAAACTTTCTTGCTTCATTCCTTAATCTGGGGGCTTCATTTTTGCATATCGTTCATAAAATCGAAATCACGTGAATAAAACTATTGATGTAATTTCACGTGAGATTCCAATACTTTAATAACATTAATCATCCGTTTAAATAACCATTCCATGAGAAGATTACCCGTTTATATTTTATTAGATACCTCAGGATCAATGACTGGAGAGCCTATCGAAGCCGTTAAAAATGGTGTGCAGGTAATGATCAGTTCATTAAGGCAAAACCCGCAGGCTATTGAAACAGCCTTTATAAGTATCATCACCTTTGACAGCGTTGCCAGGCAGGTGGTGCCGCTGACTGATTTGGCATCTTTTCAAATGGTGGATATAAAAGCGTCCGGTACCACCGGCCTGGGAGATGCTTTGAAACTGGTTTCTCAATGTATCGATAATGAAGTGGCGAAGACAACCGCCGAGCAAAAAGGTGACTGGAAACCGCTCGTCTTCATAATGACGGATGGCATACCAACCGATGACTGGCAAAGCGGGCTGGAAGAATTCAAGAAGCGTAAAACTGCCTATACGGTTGCTTGCGCCGCCGGCAGCAGCGCCGACACTAATGTGCTTAAACAAATCACTGATAACGTGGTAAGCCTGGATACTGCCGACAGTCAGAGCATCGCGAAATTCTTTACATGGGTTACTGCATCAATTGGAGTTACTTCCACAAGAGTGGAAGACGCAGGCAAAGAAGTTTCCGGTCTTAGTGAGTTACCACCTCCCCCATCAGAGCTTAATATTGTCGTGTAAAAAATAAAAAGAGCCGGAGGTGTATATCAAATTAATGTGCCGGAAAATAGCATGGACAATAGGATAACTGATATCATACAGCAACGGGTTCGCATTTTAAATGCAACGGTTGGAAAACCTTATGAACACCGGTTCAATTTCAACAAACTACAGTGGGAAGATGTTAGTGCCTTTCAATTTAAAGGCCTGGAGGACGTAGGATTACATTTTGATGAAAAGACAAACCAGCTATCTGGTGTTCCTACAAAAAGTGGTGACTTTACCATTATTTTTGAATTTAAACTGGAAGGCGAACCGGAAGATGACGTTTATCATGAAAAAATCATTCCACTGATAATCAATCCTGATGCACGATCATTATGGAAAAATATTAACAGCGATAATAATGATCCATTCTGGAAAGAAGATAATGTAACGGTATTTGCTCCCCTGGGAGACAGACACATTCTTGCATCATCGAAAAGAGGACGCGCTCATGCCAACGTTGGATCTTTCCGGGAAGATGATTTTACTTTTAAGGAGCTTGGGTCATCATGGAGTTTGATCGCAGTGGCTGATGGGGCAGGCAGCGCAGAAAAGTCAAGAAAAGGGTCTTCTCTTGCATGCAATTCAATCGTTGAATATTTTACTTCAACATCCTCTCATAAGATACTTACTTCTTTTGATGAGTTACT
Source organism: Chitinophagaceae bacterium (assembly GCA_039921525.1). Taxonomy (GTDB): domain Bacteria; phylum Bacteroidota; class Bacteroidia; order Chitinophagales; family Chitinophagaceae; genus JADCRZ01. The sequence continues at coordinate 9,433 of JBDSBP010000309.1, forward strand.
TCAACAACTTCAAAATAACACTGGTGATGATACTCAAAAAAAGCTGAACTTGTACGTGTACAATGAACTTGGCAAAGCTGTATTATACGTTCACAAGAAGTTAGCCGGCTTTGCCACGGATACCGCCATTCCACTGCAAGATCTTAATACTACTTTTATTTTTACCTTATTAAAAAAATATGATACGGGTTATGCATTGCTTTCGTTTGGAGTAGGTGACTGCCCTATTGCTGTTTTAAACAAAGACCTGAGTGAAGTAACTTTAATGAACTGGATTGATGTAGGAGAATTTGGTGGCGGCACCCGGTTTATTACCCAGCCCGAAATATTTCAAAGTGATAAGTTTGCAACAAGATTCGGGTTCAAACTCATAGTTGACTTTTCGTATTTAATTATGATGTCAGACGGCATTTACGATCCCAAGTTTGTTGTGGAAGCAAACCTTCCAAATATTAAAAAATGGAAAGAGTTCCTGGAAGACTTAAATGGAAAGAATGAGGACAAAAGCAGGGTAGAATTAGAAACCGGAAACAAGGAAATTACAAACCAGTTTTCGGCCTGGATGGATTTTTGGAGCCAGGGCAATCATGATGACCGTACCCTGGTGATTGTATTTTAAGAGCTTGGAAACACTGGCTATCGGCAGATCAAGGTATGATTTACTTCCTCTTGTTAGCCGATAGCTGATAGCCGATAGCTGATAGCCGATAGCAAATGCGTTAAACAAAACATGAATGAATACAAAGTCTGTGACTTCAGTTATTACCCCGGGGAAAAGGTACCTGTATGTTGATGATGGAGCGCCGATGCGCGGGGGAATGAAAGATGTTTATTTCGCGCCAGACAAATCATATGTTATTGCTTTTTACCGGGACGAACAGGATTATGATACGAAGCAGCGGTTAAGAAAAATTGTTACACAATACTATGATAATTTTTTTAACAGGGAAGGCGGTGATTACTATAAAGAATTGTACTGCTGGCCTACAGATATGGTAGAAGAAGGAAAAAAAACTGGCCTGATCGTTCCTGTGTACAATAAAAATTTCTTTTTCAAAAAAGGTTATGCCATCGGTGATGGTATTGTTGGTAAAGAAAAACAGGGCCTGTGGTTTGCCTCGGCAAAATTTCGAAACAAACAATTTCCCTTAAGGCTCGATAATTCCGAACTGGGTTCATGGTTAAGTTATTTCCAGGTAAATATAAAAATTGCCAGGGGTGTAAAACGTTTACATTCGGCTGGTCTCGCGCATTCCGATCTTTCTTATAAAAATGTGCTGGTAGACCCGGTAAGCAGGGCAGCAACTATAATCGACATTGATGGACTGGTTGTTCCCGGGTTATTTCCACCGGATGTAATTGGCACGGCTGATTTTATTGCGCCCGAAGTATTGGCCACAAAACACCTCGACATAAGAGATGTTAATCGTAAACATGCAAACCGTACCACTGATCTGCATGCCCTGGCTGTGATGATTTATATGTATCTCTTATACCGGCATCCATTAAAAGGAGGAAAAGTAAATGACCTGGAGACCGAAAAAGATGATCTGTTTAGCATGGGTGAGAAAGCATTATTCATTGAGCATCCCACTGATTTTTCTAACAGGCCCAAAGTGAAGCAACTGTCGAAATATGCGCTGCCCTGGGGCGATGTTGAAAAAATTCCTTACACGGTATCGGGTCCATATCTAAAAAAACTATTCGATGATGCATTTATTACAGGTCTGCATCACCCTAACGTGAGGCCTAACGCCGATGCGTGGGAGCAGGCGTTACTAAAGACAACGGACATCATGTTGCCATGCAGTAATAGCAACTGTGATCAAAAATGGTTTGTTTTTGATAATACGACTACACCAACATGTCCCTTTTGTGGAACCCCGGTAAAAGGATCTGTACCCGTGTTAGACTTCTACTTTCAATCCAGGCCAACTGTATGGCAACCGGAACATCACCGCTTAATGGTTTACAACAACCAGTATTTATTTCAATGGCAGGTAAACAGGAATGTGATAAGAAATGAACGTCTCAGCGCAGCGCAAAAAGTTCCCGTAGGTTATTTCACCTTTCACAAAGGGAAGTGGGTTTTTGTTAACCAAACGCTAACCTCCCTGAAAGATATTTCTGAAGACAAAAAAATACCGGTTAATACAATGGTTGAAATTACTGATGGTAAAAAACTCTTGCTTTCTGATGAAGAAGGTGGCAGGGTGGTGATTGTTACATTGGCTAATAAACAATCCGTATGATAGTTTTGTAAAAAGAGGTGTTATTTTTGCATCTTTGTACAGTAAGGATCATTACAATAAACCCAGCACATGAGTTTCCTTAAACAATTATTAAGTCCCTTTGTCCAATTCGATGAAGATAAAAAAAAGGATACGCCGAAAGTAAGTCCATCTACTGCTACGCAATACAATGAACCTACGGTAGAAAATGCAGAACATCCACTGATAACAGGAAGAAAAAACACCATTATTCCTAACCAGCAAAAGTCCGTATCATCAACCGGTGTTATAACCAATGCATTACCGGAACATGTTCAATATTTTGAGAAATTAATCGACACGGCCAATGCAACAAATCCAATATTCCAGGGTACAGATTATAAGGAATTTACAGAAAGTAAAGCCGACATCGATAGTATAATGGATGAGGAAACAAAATATAGAACAGCATTCAATGTATTAAAAAGAACCGGGCTCACAAGAGAGAAGTTACTATCTACGGCGCAGGAATACCATAATATTATTGGCCGGGATATGAATGCTTTTCAAAGCGCACACGCTCAAAAATACCTGCAAGATGTTGGACAAACAGAACAGCTTATCCAAAAGAAAGCAGAAGAGTTGCAATCGTTGTCTATCAAGATTAACGCCCTGAAAAAAGACATAAGTCAACTATCGCAAAACCTCACTGAAACGAAAGATAAATTGAATGTGACGAAAAATTCTTTTCTTCTGGCTGGGGAGAACAAGCAAAATGAAATTCAGCAGGAGGTGCAGAAGATTGAGAAGTATTTTTAAACGTAGGCATCTTGTTGGGGTGATAGCCGTAACCTCCCCTCCTTATTCAGGGAGGTGAAGTTGGATTCCGTCGCGCAGCACGGAATCAAACGGGGGTGGTTGCCACGGAGGTGCAGCAGACAAATGAAACACCAGCCCTCAACAACTTAGATTATTATGTAACACTCCGAAGCAATCACCCCAGTTCAGAAACGTGCTTCGCATCGTTTCCGAACATCCCCTCCTTGAATAAGGAGGGGAAGATAGCACGATAATCCCGATAGATAAGATCTAATACCCTGCATTCTGCAGCAACACCCCCGCATTTCGATCAATCTCCGTCTGTGGTATAGGCCAGAACTCATACTTATCTTCATACTTGGTTTTAATAGCCGGCACTAACGGATTAGGAACGAAACCATTTAGTTTTTGCGTAGCTATACCCCAGCGTCTTAAATCAAAATAGCGCAAACCTTCCAGGGCAAATTCCACTCTTCTTTCATGCCGGATACGATCCCGCATTTGCGCAGCGGAAAGGCCTGCCGGAAGTGCGGGCATACTAACGCCGGGCCTTAAACGAACTTCATTGATTTGCTGGTAAACGGAAGCATCCGGGCCCGTTGCTTCGTTCGTGGCCTCGGCATACATTAATTTTACATCTGCAAAACGTACCAAGACAAAATCATTATCATCTAAAGCTCCGTAGTCAGGATTTGTTAAAGTAGGAGTCAACCATTTTTTTACAGCATAGTAACCAGCCAGCCAACTGTCTGTACCAGAAGTAGCTACAGCAAGGTCACCGGTAAAAGGCCATCCCTGTGCTTTGGTATCTCCCTGGAAAAAGAAAGTCATGGTTTTGCGCGGATCATTCGCCTCGTATTCATTTATTAGATCCTGTGTGCCCAGTTCACCTTTCCAACGCTGCATATGAACCGCAAGGGCAACATCCTGGTGCTGGATATTAGGAAGCTGGTACTTTACGGAAAACAATATTTCTTTGCTGGCAGTCTGATCAGGTTTAAAAAAATTGGAAGCGTAAGCAGGATTTAAAGAATACTTATTATCAGTGATAATCTGCTTGGCAAGAGCGGCGGCTTCCGTATATTTTTTTTCAAAAAGCAATACCCGTACTTTATATCCTTGTGCCGAGCCTTTGACGGCATGCCCGGTACCATATGCATCATTGGGCAATGCAGCAATAGCCGCATCTAAATCTTCTTCTACAAATTTAAGCACATCTACTCTATTGGATTTAGCTAGTCCCGTTTTATAATCCAGCGTAAATGGATCGACTTTAACAACGGGAACATTACCATAAAGCTGTGCCAGCCAAAAATAGTTAAAGGCTCTGAGGAAGTATGCTTCCCCTTTAAAAGCGGCGAGCTTGTTACCTGTAAGTACTTTACCAACATTTGCCAGGAAAGAATTGATAGCTGCGATCGCGCGATAATTATTCGTATAATAAGCTCTAACAAAGTCGCCGGATGATGGTGTTATACCGGAGGTGAGTGCGTTGGTGCCTCCACCATAGTTATACTGTCCATAAGAATCATCTGTAAAATTATCCCATGCCATGACGGTGTACTGTGATGTTGCATATCCACCCGATGATGTGTATAGGTAGTTGTATAACCCTGCCAATGCAAGATCTGCGTCTGCCTCTGTTTTCCAGAAAACGGAAGTAGATAACTGGTCAGGAGGAGCGACATTTAATAGGTCTTTATGACAGGAAACCAACAGTAAAGAAGCTGCAAAGAGAAAATATAATGTATAGTTTCTATAATTTTTCATGTGAAAGATTTTTGACGGTAATTAAAATTGAACAGTTGCGCCAAATGTAAATGTCCTCACCTGGGGATAAACCACATAGTTTCCACCACTTGTTCTTTCTGGATCGAGTCCGGGGAATTTACTGGCGGTTAGTACGTTGTCAGCAGCAAAATAAACCCTGGCCGATTTCATCCCTATCCTGCTAATTAAAATCGGGTTCACGCTATAACCTACCTGGATATTTTTCAACCGAAAAAAGGAAGCGTCTTTTAAATAATAGGTAGAAGCATAATTCTGAACCGGAGCATAACCATCGGCTACATATATTTTGGGCATAGTATTCGTGAGGTTGGTAGGGGTCCACCTGTTTCGCCAGTTAGTAATGGGAACAGATCCTTGCCTGAATGGTTCTATACCCCATCCATTGACATAAATTTTTTGACCTTCAGAACCATACATCTGGGCGTTTAAATCAAAACTTCTCCAATTCAATCCCAGGTTAACAGAGTACTGGTAAGATGGATATACACCATCAATGAATGTTCGATCCTTGTCATCAATTTTTCCATCAGCGTTTACATCCCTTATTTTTAAATCACCCGGTGTTGGCGTAACGGGTTGTTTAGGTGACTTATTTATTTCCTCCTGGCTCTGGAAAATGCCGTCCCATACATACAGGTAAAATTGATCTAATGGATGACCCTCCTGCCTGATGGTAGTACCGCCAATTTCAGTCTTACCAAATTTTTCCAGAATATTTTTGTATCTCTGAAAATTTACCGACACATTAAAAGAAAGGTCTCTACTGATTTTATCCCGGTATTGCGCATTAAATTCAACTCCCTTATTTCTTACGGCCCCATTGTTAATGGTAGGCGCATTTAACCCCAACCAGAGAGGTACCTGGGAACCGCGAAGAATATCGAAGGTGTATTTATTAAACCAGTCTGCAGTAAAAGAGAGTTTATTTTTGAAAGCACTGAGGTCTATTCCAATATCCAGCACCCTGGTGGTTTCCCAGGTGAGTGTTGGTTCTACCAATGTGCTGGCAGAGTATCCGGGCGATACGCTTCCGCCAAACGCATAGTCTCTGGTGCTTAATGTAGGCTGGTAAGGATATGTACCGATGTTCTGGTTACCTAACTGTCCCCATGATCCCCTGATCTTTAAATCGTTCAGCCAGCTAACATTTTCTAAAAAAGATTCTTTTGATACACGCCAGCCACCGGAAAATGAATAGAATAACCCCCATCTTGTATCTTCAGGTAAACGGGATGTACCATCATATCGAATGCTGGCACCAAAAAGATATTTATCCTGGTAATCATAGTTCAAACTGCCATAAAAAGAATGGATAGCCCATTGTGAAGAAGTGCCGTTATTTGTCATGCCATTAGTTGGCCCTCCATTCAACTCACGTATAAGGTTAGTTGTAAATTGTGTTCGTCCTGCATTGATACTGCTTGCCTGGTTATTCTCTTCCTGGTATCCGGCAAACGCAGAAAAAGTATGATCCCCCATTGTTTTCCTATAAGACAACTGGCTATAATAAACGGTGTAAAGATTATCTGTTCTTCCGACATTCAGACCGGGAGTTCCAACATCCAGTAATCCTGCGGAACTCATGTCATTATAATAATACGTTTGCACCACCGGCCTGAAGTCATTGAATTTATAAGAATCATAATTGGCGCCGGCCTTGTTTTCCCAGGTTAGTCCTTTCATGATTTCCACATCCAGGGAAAGATTACCCTGTATATAATAATCGAACGATCTTACCCTTACGTCTTCACCAACAATGCCTACGGTATTTTTAGTACCCTGTTCATTGGGGTACGCTCTTTTTATCCATCGTCCATCCGGCGCCTGGGGAGGATAAAGCGGTGATTGAGCAAGGGTAGAAAGAAACATATCACCGGCACCTTGTGGTGGATATTTTCTATCACCATACCGCATTTGCACATTGGTACCAATAGTTACCCGCTTATTTACTTTGGAAGTTAATCCTAAATCAAGGGTATATTTTTTATAACTGAACCCTATCATGGTTCCTGGTTGATCAGTGATACCGATACCCAGGCTATAGGTAGTGTTGTCTTTACCGCCACTAAGATTTAAATAATGATTTTGAACATAAGCGGTTTTGAAAAGGTCATCCAGCCACTTGTGGTTGGGATATTTAACCCTGTCTGTTGCGTTTGCATACAGATCAATCTGCGTCTGTGTATACAACGGTGCCCTGCCCGAATTGGTGTATGCTTCATTCGATAGTTGCATAAATTCTGCGGAATTGCTAATCACATCGGGCAGACTGGTTGGGTTGGAGATTCCAATGTTATAATTATATGACATGGAGAAACTGCCTCCCTTTCCCTTTTTCGTTTTTATTACAATCACCCCATTCGCTCCTCTTGAACCATAGATGGCGGCGGAGGCTGCATCTTTTAAAAGGCTCACCGATTCAATATCGTTAGGATTAAGATTGTTCAAACTTCCAGGCAACCCGTCGACAATTACCAACGGGTCATTACCGGCTCCGCTAAATGTGCTTATGCCACGTATCCGCAGATTTACCGCTTCATTGCCAGGTTCGCCCGAACCTTGTATTACCTGCAAACCGGGCAACTGTCCCTGGAGCAATGTGACAGGATTGGTAGCAACACGTTTATTCAAATCCTCACCAGACACGGTTGCTACTGCACTTGTAAGTTTTCTTTTAGCCTGGGTGCTATAACCAACTACTACTACTTCTCCTATCTGTTGCGCGGAAGAAGTTAATTGAATATTCAGATTCGAACGATTATTGGTCTTTACCTCTTCGCTTCCAAATCCAACAGAGCTTATTACCAGCGTAGCGTTTGTAGGTGCGCTAATGGTGAAGTTTCCATTTGCATCAGTTTGCGTAATGGTGTTTGTACCCTTTACCTGCACCGTTGCTCCTATCAGGGCACTATCACCTGTTGCGACTTTACCTTTGATAACCAGTTGTGCAAAAAGATTGGATGATAAAACGATCAGTATAAATAAAAAAAGACAACGAAGATGCGTTATCAAATGAATGTGCAATACATTCAATTTTCCCACAAGCATGGAATCTTTCATAGCAGGTTTTTTAAATGAAGAATTAGATTTAATGAAGACCGATTATTGTCGAGACAATAAAAATAAGTGTTTGGAATTGATTACAAAAGTTTTTTCGGGGCTGGAGTTTTCTTCCCCTCCTTAACAAAGCTAAAGGACACATCTTATTTTATATTTTGCATAGTCATCCAAGGTTTAAGATAGTTGAAAACCGTGTGTAAGCCCTTAGAGCTTTGTCCAATTTACAACAATCATAGAGTTGGAATTATCATGTAACAAAAGAAAAGACGTATCCTAACCGTAGCCTTAACAAGGAGCGGACGTTCTGAAACGATGCGAAGCACGTTCCTGAACGGGGGTGGTTGCAGCGAAGGGTTACATTATAATCTAAGTTATGCAAGGCTCGTGTATTATTTGTCTACTCGATTCGGTGGCAACCACCACTGTTGAATTCCGTGCTTCGCAACGGAATCCCCTCCTTGAAAAAAGGATGGGAAGATAGCACGTCCCCTCCCTAAAAAAAGGAGCGGAATATAGCACAATATCTCTCATATGTGCCATCAGCCTTTTGGTCAACCTCTTGTAACTTATTGCCAACCACTATTTCCTTTACGGCTTCGCCGGCTTCTTTAAAATACTCGCTGGCTTTTTCTCTAATGGGTGAAGTTTCATCAATTCTTCGGGTGAATAAAAACCGGTTTTGTTTTTCGTCGCAGCCCTTACCTGTTTCACCATTGCGGGAGTTACGGCAGGGGCCTTGTTTCCAAAAGAATTTCGCACATAGGTGATAACGGAAGCAACTTCCTCGTCGTTCAGCATTCCGCCGAATGGTGTCATCGGTACCTGCCCCGAATATTTTTTGCCCTGGATTTCCATTGGGCCATATAGTCCTTTCAATACAATTTTTATCATCCGGTCAGGGTTTCCAAGCACCCAGCTACTGGCAGTAAGGGGTGGGAAGCCAGATGCGGGAAGTCCTTTACCATCGGGCTGATGACAGGTGTTACAGAAGCCATCCCGCGCATAGATGGCCTTCCCCTTTGTGAAAAGATCTTTCTCAGCTCCTACCAGCTCCGTTTTAACAACCTCTTCTTTTTTCGCTTTCACCTCGTGACCTTCCAGGTGTGCCACGGATGTTTCATACGCAGGCTGCATCCATTCATCCAATGGCTTCTTACCGGCTTGCAAAACAATGGGTAGTCCCACATCTTTACCCAGCCATGATGCCGCTACGATCGTTTCCAGCCGAACCCGTCCATTTTCATCCCCGGCCGCTTTCATTAGCAGGCTCGCCTGGTCATTCACCTGGTCGCCCGTGTACCGCAGCACACGTACAGCTGCAGCCCTGGCCCTGTAATCTTTAGCCTGTAATACCTGGCGAAGTAATTTTTGATCTACCCTGTCGGCACCCCAGCTTACCCATAATCCTTCTAACAAATTATGTTCATATTTTGGATCATTTTTATCAAGGCCCGCCGTCCAGGTTTTTATGTGTGAAAGCACTTCGGCCGTATCTCTCCCGCGCAGTTCACGACGAGTGCGGTAGCGGGTACGGTATTCAGGAAGTTTCAGGTTATCCAAAAGTTCATCTATGCTAGCTCCATCTATTTTCGCGGGTTTCACCAATGGTCTTGACGGATAGGTAATACGGTAAATACGCCCATGTTCATGATCACGTAAGGGATCGCGGGCGTTATGCTGCATGTGGCCTATCAGTACGTTATGCCAGTCAACTATATACAGGGAACCATCAGGAGCGAATTCCATGTCTACCGGGCGGAAGTTCTTGTCATCTGATGTTAAAAGATCCTGGCGGAACCTGCTCTTATATCCTGTTCCATCATCCACCAGTGAATGTTCTTTGGTACCAAGGAAACCAATGGTATTATTTATCAGCATATCACCCTGCACATCGTCCGGAAAATGACGGCTTGAAATAAATTCGAGGCCGGATGTAGGACGTACACGTTGCTTTTCTTCAACGAGATTAAATCCTTTTGGTGTAAACACTCCATACCTCGATTTCAACGTGCCCGGCATCATCCAGCGAACATCCGGGCTGGATGTTTCGGCGAAAAAATTCTCACCCCATTCATCAAAAGCAATTCCCCATGGATTAGGTATGGAAAGCTGGGCCGTGCGTTCCAACTGGTGACGCTGCGGAACATAACGATAGAATCCGCCGTTGGTTCCGCGAACCGGGCCATAAGAAGTTTCCACATTTGTATGCAGGAAAACGCCTTCTCCCATATAAATGGCGCCGGAAGGATCAACGGTGTAAGCATGGTGTGCATGATGCGTGTCGTGGTCATCAAACCCACTTAAGAGAATTTCCTTTGTGTCTGCTTTACCATCACCATTGGTATCTTTCATCAGCACGAAGTTGGTACCCTGTGAAACATATACGCCTTCAGGAGCGATCTCAAATCCAACGGGAAGATGCAAGTGATCCGCGAATATGGTTTCTTTATCGGCCTTACCGTCACCATTAGTATCTTCCAGTATAATTATTTTATCATTAGGTTTTTCATCTCCTGGTTTCCAATGAGGATATGTTGGCATCGTAGCAACCCAGAGGCGGCCCTTGTTATCGAACGATAGCTGCATGGGTTTGGCCAGGTCCTTGAACTCTAATTCAGAAGCAAAGAGTTCTATTTTATAGCCGGGTGCCGTTTTTAATGAACTAATCGCTTCCTGCCCGAAAAGATATTTCAGATTTCCATTTTTAGAAGGATCATAATTAGTTTTCATCTCTTTGAGCTGGATGGTATTTTTATCAGCTGCGGCAAGATCCATTACTTCCCCTTTGGCTGCTTTCCAGATAGCGGTATCTCTTATAGAAGTCATCTGGCGGAGTTTTGTCAGTTCGTCGGGGTAATTGTCTTGTCCAAAGGGATTATACCTGCGCCCGTACACATGAACGCCGTTGGGGATTTTAAGATCATTATGCCACATCCAGTTCTTCTCCATAACGGCCGCATGAATCATTGCCCAATTGGATTCTGCCATAGCCGGTTCCTTACCAAACACTCCATCGGAGAGCAAGGTGGAAAATTTAGCATACCCTGCATCTGTAAGTTGAGAACCATCAATGGTTAAAGCAGAATCAGCCGTTTCGAACCATTGTTTTGAGGGAGTAAAAGCGTCTACAAAAACAACGTTGTTTTTGGCTGCTACTTCTTTCATGCCTTCGGTATACATGGCAAGGTTAACATTTTCTTTTTTCCCATCCGGCAGGTCCATTTTAGCGGAAAGATTTTCAAATGCTATGGGAGAAACAATAACCAGTTGGGGCGCCGTTTCGCCATTGTATTTCTGGCTTAATGTATGTTTGATGTAGGCATCCAGTTCGGCTTTGTAGTTATCAAGCCCTTCTTTGCCCTGGAATGATTCGTTAAACCCAAAGAAGGCTAATATGATATCCGCCTTATGCCGCGCGGTCCACTCGTCAGGTGTTTCATAGTGCCCCTGGCTATCTGAGTTGCGGGCAAGTTCCGTTTGGAATTTTTCAGCACCGGGAAAGGCCCAGGGGGAGGGTCTGCCTGAATGAGGCCTGAATCCCGGTGTATTTCCTCCATCACACATATTACGGATATAGAGCATACTGTCGGGATAACGAACATACATATCAGTTTCAAAATGACCGAAGTTCATCATGCGTGAGCCAAGGTTATTTCCGATTAAAATAATGTGTGCGCCTTTTTTTAGTTTTAATACCGGGGGAGCTGATTGTGAAAACTGCAATGAAACAAACCCAATCAAGATCAAACCCAGGATTGTAAATGCTACTTTAATAGTACCCTTCGTTCTCATTGTTCTTATTTATTTAAATTGAAGTTAGTGGTAAGATCAACATTACCGATAATATTATTTATTGATTTTTGAACAAATTTAGGTTTATGTTGCTTATGTCGGTAAAGATCTGCTGCATTAACATAAATATAGTTCGGATACAGTTCTATACTAAAAAGCTCATAAATGAGTTAATACCATTTAAGGCACAATTGTTTGTAGTTAAAAACAATAGTATTACTGCCACATCCGGATTTCAATTATGCGCTGAAACAGCTATCATTGATAAAATGCGCGTTTGCACTTGCCATTCATATAAAATGATTGAATCATAAGAAGTTGTTATCATTACCATGTTATCTTTGGAAGTTCACCAACACTAATTTCTAACATACAATGAATAAATTAATTCTGCTGGTAGTAATTTTATTTATGGGCCTGTATTCGCTGGCCCAGCAAAAATTCACTATTGGAGGCACGCTGAAATCTAAAAGAACCGGCGAAACGATTATAGGAGGCTCTGTGCGAAGTAACAATGCCGGAACGGTGTCGAATGACTATGGTTTTTATTCCCTCACCCTGCCGCAGGGAACGCATACCCTGGAAATCAGTAGCGTTGGTTTGCAAACGCAAACGATGAAGATTGAATTGAATAAAAATACAACTATAAACGTTTTGCTGGATGATGCTGCGAAAGAACTGGAGGAAGTAGTTGTTTCGGCAACGCCACGAGGAAGAAGCCTCAAAAGCACCCAGATGGGCGTTGAGCAGATAAGTACGAAAGAGATAAAAAACATTCCCATGTTATTCGGGGAAAGAGATGTGATGAAAGCCATACAGTTATTACCAGGCATCAAATCTGCCGGCGAAGGTAATTCCGGCTTTTTTGTTCGCGGCGGCGCTGCCGATCAAAACCTGATATTGCTCGACGAAGCACCTGTTTATAATGCATCTCACTTGCTGGGCTTTTTCTCCACGTTTAATTCAGACGCTATTAAAGACGTAACGGTTTATAAAGGAGGCATGCCTGCACAGTATGGAGGCAGGTTATCTTCCGTGTTGGACATAAAAATGAATGATGGCAACAACCAGAATTATAATGTAAGCGGCGGTATCGGGTTAATATCTTCGAAACTTAACATTGAGGGGCCGATACAAAAAGACAAATCATCCTTTCTTATTTCCGCAAGAAGAACATATGCTGACATGTTCCTGAAACTATCCAGCGATCCCAGTATTAAAAACAATGCCCTCTATTTTTATGACCTTAATGCCAAATTGAATTACCAGTTGAGTAGCAAAGACAGGCTTTACTTATCTGGATATTTTGGCGCAGATAAATTGGGAGTGGGTGATCTGTTTAGCCTGAAATGGGGTAACGGAACGGGTACATTACGCCTTAACCATATATTTAACAACAAACTTTTTTCAAACACTTCACTGATCTTCAGCAATTATAACTACCAGATAGATATACGCAATGGCGCAGACGAGATCACCCTGTTTTCACAAATAAGGGACTGGAACATTAAAGAAGAATTGCAGTGGTATCTGAACGATAAACACAGCATTCGCATAGGCGTAAACGCGATTTCCCATACCATGCACCCGGGTGATATAACAGCATCGCAGTTCTCGAGTTTTAACAGCCTGGATTTCCAGAGAAGATATTCCTGGGAAAATGCCGCGTATGTTTCCGACGTATGGAAGGCCACTGATAAACTTAACCTGTCTTACGGATTACGACTTACAGCCTTTAGCATATTAGGAGCAGGAGATTTCTACAATGTAAACAGCGCAGGCAAAGTAACGGATACCCTTCACTACAATTCAGGGGAAGTTGTGAAAACCTATTTTAACCTGGAGCCACGACTGGCGGCAAGTTATGTATTGAATACCTCGTCGTCCATCAAAGCATCCTATGTGCGAAACGTGCAGAACCTGCATCTCATATCAAATTCCACCACTTCAAACCCCACTGATAAATGGATCGCCAGTACCAATATTATTAAACCTGAAATTTCCGACCAGGTATCTCTTGGATATTATAAAAACCTGGCAGGAAGTAAGTATGAGCTTACCGTTGAAGTGTATTATAAAACGATGCAAAACCAGATCGATTACCGGGATGGCGCCAATACATTTGTAAACGGCGCTATAGAAGCGGAGTTGCTCTTTGGTAAAGGACAGGCATATGGCATCGAGTGGTTGTTAAAAAAGAAAGAAGGGAAATTAACCGGTTGGCTCAGTTATACCCTATCCAAGACCGAAAGAAAAATTAACGGGATCAATAGTAACCAGTGGTATAATGCAAGGCAGGACAGGCCAAACGATATTGCCATTGTGGCGATGTATCAGCTAAATAAAAAGTGGTCATTATCCGGGAACTGGATTTTCTTTACCGGCGATGCGGTATCATTTCCGAGCGGTAAATATACAGTTGGCGGGGAAGTATATTTTTATTACACCGAACGCAATGGTTATCGCATGCCCAACTATCACAGGCTGGACCTGGGTGCGACGGTACAACTAAAAAACAAAAAGCGCTGGAGCTCTGAGCTTTCTTTTAGTTTGTACAATGCGTATGGAAGAGAAAATGCTTATACCATCCAGTTCCGGCAGAATAAAGATGATCCGTCTAAAACGGAAGCAGTACAAACCGCCTTATTTAAATTCATACCTTCTATCTCTTACAATTTTAAATTCAAGTAATGAAGCTTTTAGCCAATAAGTTCTTTTTTCTTATTATGATAGTACTCTTCACTTCCTGTGAAAAAGTAATTGATGTTAGTTTGAATGATACAGCAAAAAAATATGTGATTGAAGGCAACATAACCAACGAAGCCGGTGACTGTAAAATAAAAATTACACAATCGAAAGATTTCAGCGAAAACAATGATTTTTCGGGTGTAAGCGGGGCGAAAGTTACCGTGAGTGATAATGGTGGTGCAGCAATAGTACTTACTGAAACAAGCCAGGGAATGTATGAATCAACTACTATTAAGGGAATAACCGGGCATACGTACCGTTTAAATGTAACTATTAACAGAACAGAATTTACCTCATCTTCCACTATGCCCGTGCCGGTTAATTTAGACAGTCTTTATATTAAGGATGAGGTATTTTTTGGCAACTCCGTTAAATTAGCGTCTATAGCATACAGTGATCCGGTTACTATAGGCAACGCCTATCATTTTATTTTATATAAGAATAAAGACAAAGAAAGTACGGTGTTTGTAACAAACGATGATTTCACAAATGGAAATAAAGTCACCAATGATCTTTGGTTCGCAGATGATAATGACGACGATAGCAAAAAATTAAAACAGGGAGATACGGTAAAGGTGGTTATGGAATGTGTTGACATGCCGATTTATAATTATTGGTATAGCATCGATGCTGCAAGTGGTTCCAGCAATAATGCCACGCCGGCAAACCCTGTGTCTAATGTCACAGGGGGTGCCCTGGGATATTTCAGCGCGCATACGGTGCAAACTAAAAGTACTATGGTGCGGTGAAAAGTTGGAATTTATCCAAACCTTATAGGTTTTCTGAACGGGCTAGGTACGCCTATTGCCGGGAGAACCTAACCTATAAGGTTTGAACACCGGGTACCTTAATTGAGAACTCAAACCTTATAGGTTTGGCCGAGCAGACACTACAGGGTTCAACCTGTTTATTTTAATACCCGGGATTCTGCTCCAGTTTAGCTTCCGTATTTCTTTCAATTTCCGAAAACGGAATAGGCCAGAGATTATGATATGGTTTAATGGTAAGTCCTGATTTCTCATTGTATTTAATATCCCTGTCATACAATTTGCCCATACGGGTCAACGTTAGCATCCTCAGTTCCTCGGCACCCAGTTCTCTCATTCTTTCGTCCAACAAAAAATCAATAGTAACCTGGGCCGGCATAACCATGGTGGTTTTGGCTCTTGTTCTTAGAACATTCAGGTCGTTGGCAGCTTTCTGGTTGTCTGCTTTCATGATGTAAGCCTCTGCTCTGAGCAGGTACGTTTCAGCTAACCTGAACAGGTAACCGTCTTTGAATAAATTTTCACTGGCATTAATTAAAACATTACCCCCCAGTGGCGATACTATGGGCTTTCCGGATGCATCTGTTTTATAATATTCCACCGGGAAATCACCCTGTGATATAGTAGCCTTCCGGATAATGGGAAACCATTTACGAATGGTGTCTCCAAATGCGGTTGTTTTTTTGGCATATCCATCAGCCACAAACCATTTTCCAAAGTCAGGAGAATCTGCTGCAACCCCATCAATTTGAAAATCCCTGACGATATTATATTTTGAATTTCTCATATCTCCATTAAAATCGTCTTTCCAGATTCCATAGAAATAATACGAGGTAGGGCGGATCCATCCCACCCCCCTGCCAGATAATCTGTCATTGTATCCCATAATAGCAGGCAATGCTTTTTCCACGCCGCCAACTACCGACCGGATAGTGAGGCTGCCCAAATCGGAGATGATCGCCCATTGGATAACATCTCTTTGAGCCGACGCAGGATTTAGATAATCGGATTGTATCACATACAATCCTTCTTTGTTACCACTTGTTCTGTTATAATTATTAAGCTCAAATAAATCACTGTAAGCATCTCCCGGTTTATCCTTGCGTCTTCCGAAACGATCCGTCATGAGAGCTACCGCTGGATTACTGATTACTGAGCTGGCGGCAGTAATGGCTTCATCGGGCTTATTAAGAGATATATAAATTTCAGCAAGCAGGTGTTGTGCCACCTGCTTGTTAACTTTTCCATCCGCCACTTTATCAATATCATTAAGCGTAGCGATTGCCAACGTTAAATCGTCTTTGCACTGGGTATAAACCTGGTCGCGTGTGGCACGTACGTAATTTCTGCGGGGAACTTCAATTTCTTCTAAAATTAACGGCACACCTCCAAATAAGTTCGCTAACATACGATAGGACAAGGCTCTGAAAAAAAGCGCCTGGGCGGTATAACTCTTCTTTTCAGCATCCGATAATTTAGTGGAAATTTTTGCCCGGTTGATAATTACATTAGCATTTGTTATAATGGTATAATTAGCTTCCCAAATAACCTGCGGAACATTGAATGTAGGAACCATCGTATTCGCATAATCATTCAATTTTACCGGCGGGTTGTAATCTGTGGCATTTACTGCAAAGTCTGTCGCATAACGAAGTGCGAAATTCGCGTCGAGATTTATTCCACCCCATAGTAGATTCCTTTCGCGATTATGCAGGTAATTAACTGCCGCCTGGAATTCAGTACTATTTTGAAGAGAGTTCTCCGGAGTATAAAAATCCAGCGGCTTTTCGTCGAGGAAACTTTTTTTACAGGAGGTAGATAATACGGTTCCAAATATCAAAGCAACGGTATATTGTAATAGCTTGTTCATAGTGTAGTAGTTTAGAATTCGAGGTTAACTCCAACGGAATAGTTTTTCAAAAGCGGATAGGCGCCGACATCTAAACCGGTTCCTGTTTCCGGATCCCAACCATCCCAATCGGTACTGGTCCATAGATTGGTACCATTCAGGAAAACTTTTACCCTGCTCAGTTTAACTTTCTTTAATATCGATGCTGGCAAATTATAAGAAAGCGTCAGATCCTGTAACCGCACAAAACTTCGCTGTACATAGGGTGAGAAAGTTTCTCCCAACGCTACCGTATAGTAGCCGATTTGCCTGTACCTGGAATTGGGGTTTTCAGGGGTCCAATAATCGAATTTGAAAAGGTTTGATCCATAGATATTATCAGGATTTGCCAACGTAGTGCCAGGTTGTCCATAATAATAATCCTTACCGCCCTGGATGGCATTCATAAACAACTTCAATTCAAAGGCTTTATATCGCAGCGTATTCAGGAAACTAAAACGATAGGACGGATCCGTATAACCAAGGATCTTTCGATCGGCTGCTGCTGAATAGGTGCCACTTTTGTCAAGGTCTGCCACTTTATATGTTCCGTATGTGAAGCCGGCCGGAATTGCTCCTGCTTTAAAATCGGCCATCTGCCACATGCCTATAATGTTATAGTCATATGCTACACCATAAGGATGACCTATGAATATTTTCGATGACACCAAATCATCCTCCTTACCATCGCCATTCACATCCCTGCCTAATATGCTAACAACTTTATTCCTGTTCCTGGAAAAGTTAACGGAAACATCCCAGCTAAAATTCTCGGTTTCTACAGGCGTACCGTTAATGATAATTTCCAGCCCGTTATTTTTCAGTTTCCCGATGTTGGAAGCAATGGATCCAAACCCGTTAAGCACGGGGATATCAATATTATAAAGAAGGTCAAATGTGTTGGCAATATAATAATCAACACTTCCGGACAGTCGATTCTTTAACAAGCTAAAATCTACGCCCAGGTTTAATGATTTTGTTGACTCCCATTTAAGGTTTGAGTTTGACAAACTACTAACGCGTTGGCCCACGCCGGCGGTTGCACCGTCGCCATATAAATACCCGTTACCGACTGAAGATTCTATTTTAGCAAGCGTTGCATAGCGACCAACCGTACGATTACCACTTAATCCATAGGAGACACGCAATTTTAAATCGTTAATGATCGAAATGTTGTCTTTTAAAAAATTCTCTTCCGTCAATCGCCAGGCAAAAGCAGCGGAGGGGAAAACGCCAAATTTATTTGCTTCGCCAAAACCCGAAAATCCGTCTCGACGAACTGTTCCTGTAAAAATATAACGGTCTTTAAAAATATATCCCAACCTTCCCATGGCATATAAACTTTGTTCCTGCCAGGCTGTGGACGAGGAAGTTTGCAAACCCGCCTGGCCTGCATCCAGCCTGTTATATCCAAGCACATTATTTGGATACCTTATTGATCTTGCAGTAGTATTCTCAAACTTTCTTTTTTCGATGCCATATACCACGGTGGCGTTTATTGCATGATTGCCAAAAGTTCGGCGATAAGTTAAAATATTGTCTAACGTCACCGCATACTGGGATGAATTTGTTTTATATCCTTCTCCTGTAAAATTCTGCGCGTAAGAATTGAAATTATATCTCTTTCCATCAATCAGATTTTGCGCAAAATTTAATCGATAATTTAATCCTTTAATAAATGGAATATCAATATCAGCATATATGTTAGCGAATAAATTGTTGCGTTTATCAAGATCCTTCTGATCCATTTGTAAAAATGGGTTTAAAATACCCCTGTAGGGTTGAAGTATATATGACCCGTCAGCATTCAGATAGGGAACCTGTGGCGGAATACCAATAACATTTCCGATGGAAGGAGAAATAGCAGACACATCGCTTACTGTCATAAACGACTGCACCCCTATTTTCATCCAGTTGGTAATTTTTGTGTCCAGGTTAATGCGATAACTGTATCTTTTATAAGAATCGTTTATCACCACGTTATTCTGATCGGTGTAGCCCAGTGAAAAAAAGTAGGAGCTTAAATCAGTTCTTCCACTTACGCTGATGTTATGATTTTGGATAGCCGGATTTTTGTTGGTAAGCAGGTCCCACCAATTATTTTCTACTTTATTTTGATATCCCGCGAGTATTTCGGGGCCATAGAATTTACTGGCAGGGTCCCAATTTGGATTTGGCGTAAGGAGGTCTGCACCGGTGCGGCTTTCGCTTAAATACCTGTCTCCGATCCTGCGGATAAAACCTGCCCCATCTTCGGGTAACATCTCGTCATTTGCAATGTCCTGCAAAGAGTATGTGAAATTATAGGATATGGTGGGTTTTTTAGAAGATCTTCCAACTTTAGAGGTAACCAGTATCACTCCGTTGCTTGCCTGGGAACCGTAGATGGCCGTTGCACTGGCATCCTTTAAAACATCCACTGACCCGATATCTGCAGGATTGATATCGATGAGATTACCCCTGTAAATTATACCGTCTAAAACAATTAATGGCGAGGTGCTGCCGGAAATACTGGTTCGTCCCCTTATGGTAATGGTCGGATCAGAACCCGCAGTAGTTACGGCGCCAACATTTAATCCTGCCACTGTTCCATGAAGGGCAGAGCCTAAGCTGATGTTAGGAGATTCTTCAATGGCTGTCATATCCGCACGTACCACAGATCCGGATAAATCCTTCTTCCGTTGCGTGCCATAACCCACCACCACTACTTCTCCCATATCCTGCCCGTTGGATCGTAACTGGACATTAATGGTAGAACGATTCTCCACGCGTACCTGCTCGGTACCAAAGCCAACATAACTAACAAGAAGGGTAGCATTCGATGGGGCGCTGATGGTAAAGTTTCCACTAACATCTGTTTGCGTAGTTAAGTTGCCACCTTTCACTTGAATAGTAGCACCTGCTAAAGCAGTGTCACTCGCTGTAACCCTGCCTTTGATGTTTTGCTGCCCATGCAGAAAGGATGACAGCCCAATAAATAAAATAAGAAAAAGAAAGCGGGGGAATTTCGAGAACTCATTATTGAAAAAAAAATTTTCAATAAATGACAAGCGGTTTTTCATAACAGTCGTTTTCGTTTAGAAGAATTTTTGTGACCTTACTCTAATTCTTAACAAAATAATAATCAAAAATAAGTATTTGAAATTGACTGCCAATTTTTAATGACCAAAAATTTTGATATGATTTGTAGGTGGAGCTATTTACAAATAATACGCCGATTCGGTCATGGGCGGGAGCAAGCCCCGCCCCTACAATGAAGAATAAATAAGAAAAAAGCAGCCCGAATTTTAGGAGATTTCAGCTCAAAGCGCCGTAAGATGTTTTTATTTAAAGAGCATACGGCGCTTCGCGGAAATGACAAACAAATTAAGGTGCATAATGAAAAGTTACCAAATGAGCTTCTCACCCTACTGTCATTTCAGCCAAAGCGCCGCTGCAACTTCGACTAAATGCATATTACGGCGCTTTGAGCTGAAATCTACCAAAATGCAGGTTGATTTTGATATGGTTGGGCATACCATAATGAAGAATTTTGTCGAATGATCCTGGTTATGTTTGTGATTTCCATGTTACAATTTCTATAGTATTGAAACTCCTCTTTAATCATCATTAAAGGCTAACAATTCAGCTATGTATTTTTTTGCTATTTCCCTGGCAGGTTTTACATCTTCAACAGGTATCCATTTATAAGGCCATCTTAATCGAGTGCCGATAGGACACCATCCTCCTATAGCCGCGAGAAATTTATCTAAAGCGGGATTTGAAAATCCTTCTTTGATGTAAGGAATAATACATTCGTCAAAAAACTGTAAAATTTGTTCCTGGATACTTAATGCTTTATTCATATCTGTTTGCATGAGATCCCACCACCATTGCGCCCCTTTCGGACTGATGCAGGCAACATTTGAATAAGCACCGGCCCCTACTTTTTGTTGAACTCCGCTTGCCAGTAAATGTCCCGGTACAAATACGGAAAGATGTGTTGCATAGTTTCTCATCTCATCAAACCATTGTTCGTTTCCACCGGCCACTTTAATGCCGATGAGATTAGGTACGGCTGTTTTAAACTTGAAATAATCTTCCGGCTTTAAAACCAGTTTTGCATGCGGCGGATTGTACAAAACAATCGGAATACCGCTGGCTGCTTCCGCCATTCTTTGCAGAAAAATTACCTGTTCCTCGTTTGTTGTTATCACCCAATCCGGTAATATAACCTGGAAAGCATCGGGCATCAAATGAATACTTCTTTTTAATCTTTCCAGGGAAATGATCGGGCTCGGGTGACTCACACCTACCTGGAAACGAACATCACCTGCTAGACATTTCCTGGACAACATTTCCTGCACCTTGTCAAATTCATGCTCTGCCTGGTTATGAAATTCACCCGCTGTTCCGTTTGAATAAATACCATCCATCTTCGCTGACACCAGGTAATCTATTTCATCATTCAATAATTGATAATTAATGCTATCATCATTATTGATCGGTAGCAATAATGTTCCCCACATACCCTTTAGATTTTGAGCCGTTAGTTTTGCTTTCATTTAGAATTATAATGATGCTTCAAATTGCCTTACTTCTTCAAACATGGAACTGCCCCTCACCAGTCTTCCTAATCTTGGCTTATTATCATTATAAACTTCCACAGCATCCGCATCGGCATACCGAAGAAAAAGTACACGCCTGTCTCTGTCATCAGAAAAATTACCATCCGATTTGTGCAACATCCAGCAATTAAAAATTAAAACATCGCCTGCTTTCATTTCCATGGGTACGGCCAATGAGTCATCTGCCACCACAACAATTTCTGCTTTGATTCTTTTCTGTTCCGCTGTTTGAAAGACTTTTATTTGCCCCTTACTATGACTACCGGGAATTATCCAAAGACAACCGTTGCCCCTGTCTGTATCATCTAAGGCAGTAAGAGTAGTTAAAGCAGTGTAAGGATTCAATTCACCATAACCGTTATCCTGGTGCCATCCAAAAGGTTTGGTATTGCCACGCATTTTAAAAGTAAGTTGTGAACTAGCTCCTTTTATATTTGGCCCGATTAATTGTGCTGCTATATTTACGAGCGGGCCTTCGAAATAATAATTTCTGATCGCAGAAGATTTGTGATGAATATTCATAAGAAGCGAGTTCTGCAACCAGGTTTTCGAAGGGTCAAAACTTTCTTTTTCCGCATACCAGGCTGCCATACTTTCCTCCCGAATTTTTTCAAGTCCTGCTTCGGTTAAGATTTGTTTAATGATAAGGAAACCGTTTTCTTTAAGTGAAGTTAATTCTTCCGGGGTGAGTGTTTTGTAATTAAAGTATTCGGAGTATTCCATAGATTTTTATTTATTAGTGAAAAAATGTTTACCAAGCATACCTAAAAACAGAAAAGAGTACTTGACCTGTGAGGTCTTGGAGACCACAAAGGTCTGAAACACAGGTAGACCCCTCATTCAAGACGGTGAGGTCTTGGAGACCTCACAGGTCGAGCCCTATTCTTAAAATCGTTTCACCTCAATATCCCTTTTGAAAACTTATCCTGTTCTTCAGTGGTAGCCCTTCCTTAAAATTTTCAAAATTTTCTAAAAATAATTCTACCAGCCCTGTATACTCGCTTTCCTGGCCACCGCCGGAATGCTGGCTGAGTATGGTATTCGGACAAACCCATAATTTACTATCAGCAGGAATTGGTTCAGATGCTGTAACGTCTAAAACAGCACCGCCAATTTTTCTATCCATTAGCGCCCGGATAAGCGCATCCTCATCTGCTACCAGGTTGCCCCGGCCTACATTACAAAAGACAGCAGTTTCGTTCATCTTTTCAATCATTTCTTTTGTAAATAAACCTTTTGTTTCAGAGGTACCCGGCAAACATCCGATAATAAAATCGGCCCATGGTATTTTTTGCGTCAGTTCGTCCGATGTGCGCATAGCAGCGTCTTTGGCAGTTCTTCCAAAGAATAAAATTTCCATATCAAAAGCTTTTAGAATTTTCGCTACCCTTCTGCCTATATTACCTGTTCCTAAAATGATTACCTTTTTATGTTCGAGTAATTTCAATTCCAGACGGATAGGCGCCCCTATCCATTCCTTCTTTTCTTTTAACAAACCAAAAACATCCATTTTGCGATACAGTGCCATCATGCCACCAACCATGGTTTCCGCACAAGGCTGCGAATAGTAATCATCCATATTGGTAACGATTGCTTCCGTCTTAATGTCCTGGTAATATTCAAAGCCTGCAGTAAATAATTGTATCCATTTGGCGCTAACGGCCTGGGCCATTAATGCAGGTTTAGGATTTCCAAAAAGAACATCCGCCTTGCTTATAGCATCCACCTTATCCGCGTCATTTTTGAATTCATCCGTAAAGTATACCTGGTACGAATCGCCAAAATATTTATTTATCCTTTCTTTCTCTCTGGCTTTTAATGGTGTGTCGATGTAAATAATCATCAGGATGATACGTTTTTAATTTTTACATAATACCTTTTCCCGGCATCAATATACTAAAAAGTAAAGTATAGCGAAAAATTAGGTCATGAAAAGGGCAATGCGAATAAACAAACGAGTAATTTAATGCACACCTCTAACCGGAAAGCGGCGAAAATAACCTGATCTTTCCCCTTTACAGTTTGGCATTATTGGGTCTATCCGGTATAATATCAGGATTTTGGAGAATTATAAGATATAAAACCGGTGGCATTCAATTTTATAGAATAGGATTGTTTACTCGTGTAATGAGTAACACCGGGAATTTAATAATGACAGGGAATTTATTTCCTCGTCATTAAACAACGTTGACTCTCATACTAATTCCACTCATTCTAAGATTTCGGTAATTGTACCTGCTTAGATAGTATTTTAAAAACGATATCATAGAAACTTTTTTTAGTACTGGTTTTATAAAACATATTAAATGATGTCTTCAGAACATTGTCCGATTTCCCTCCAGGTTAATAATGAAAAATTGATACTTACCGTTTTTCCCTGGGTATCGCTTTTAGATGCGCTGCGCGATAAGCTGAATATTACCGGGCCAAAAAAAGGGTGCGACCATGGCCAATGCGGTGCATGTACCATACTGTGTGATGGCAAACGAATAGTAAGTTGTCTTACACTGGCCATAATGAAAGACGGATCATCCATTACAACCATCGAAGGGATCTCGCAGGGAGATCTGCATCCCTTGCAACAGGCATTCATAAATCACGATGCTTTTCAATGTGGTTATTGTACACCCGGACAAATTTGCAGTGCAATAGGTATGTTTGAAGAGGGCAAAGCAAAAACAAGGGATGATGTAAAAGAGTTGATGAGTGGCAATTTATGCCGCTGCGGTGCAAACATGAATATCATAGATGCCATTATGGAAATAAAAGAAATGAACAGCCATGAATAATTTTAATTACGTGAAGGCGCAGGATGTACAAGAGGCAATTAGTAACGTATCGGGTGATGAAAGAGCCTCGTTTGTGGCAGGAGGAACCAACATCATTGATTTGTGGAAATATAATCTTGTGCATGTAAGCACATTGGTTGATGTAAATCACCTCGGAGGAGATCATTCCATCGAAGAAACGGAGGGCGGGGGGCTTCGACTTTCTGCTTTTGCAACGAATGCAAATACAGCCTATCATCCACTTATTGAACAAAACTATCCGTTGCTTTCCAAGGCAATCCTGGCGGGCGCTTCTGCACAGATCCGTAATATGGCAACGAATGCGGGCAATCTTTTGCAAAGGACCCGCTGTTATTATTTTTACGATGAGAACACTCCCTGTAACAAACGCGTACCAGGTACAGGTTGTTCAGCAATCGGCGGATACAACAGGATCATGGCTATACTTGGAACCAATGACCAATGCATTGCGGTTTTTCCTTCAGATATGTGCGTGGCTTTGGCAGCACTGGAAGCAGTTGTAAATATTACCGGGCCTGATGGCAACAGAACGATCGCATTTAGCGACTTTCATCGTTTGCCCGGTGACCATCCTGAAAAAGACAACAATTTAAATCATGGTGAAATCATTACCAGTATCGATCTGCCGCCAAAGGGCTTTGCCAGGAATTACTCCTATTTGAAATTAAGAGATCGTAGTTCGTATGCTTTTGCATTAGTGTCAGTGGCTACAGCACTTGAAATGGATGGGGATATTATAAAAGATGCGCGAATTGCGCTGGGAGGCGTAGCTCACAAGCCATGGCGAATAACAGACGCCGAAGAATATCTTACAAACAAGCCCGCCACCAGGGAACATTTTTCTGTAGCAGCAGATATAATACTAAATGGTGCACAAGCGTATGCCTTTAATGGATTC
Organism: Chitinophagaceae bacterium; assembly: GCA_039921525.1. Taxonomy (GTDB): domain Bacteria; phylum Bacteroidota; class Bacteroidia; order Chitinophagales; family Chitinophagaceae; genus JADCRZ01. The sequence continues at coordinate 34,823 of JBDSBP010000309.1, forward strand.
AAAATAGAATTATCCAGGCGGGCCATTATACGGAATGGATTAATGGCCCTAAGCCCTGAATCACAAATGCCGGGCGCTCAACCGTCTGCTTAACGTATAAATAAATAGTTATGTCTAAACTGCCACTCATTGGCCAGCCAGTACCACGACTTGAAGGTAAATTAAAAGTGACCGGCGCTGCAAAATATTCAGGAGAATATAATATGCCGGGATTATTATATGGCTACGTTGTAAACAGCACCATAACAAAAGGTAAAATAAATAAGATAGATACAGATGCTGCGAAAGCATTAACAGGAGTGATCGATATCTTCACGCATGAGCACAGGCCCAGGCTTGCATGGTTTGATCTGCAATACGCAGACATGGATGCCCCTCCGGGAACGCCTTTCAGGCCCCTGCACAATAATGAAATCAAGTATAATGGTCAGCCGGTAGCACTTGTTGTAGCGAATACTTTTGAACTGGCCAGATATGCTGCTTCTTTAGTGATAATAAATTACGAAGAAGAAGTATTCTGTACCAATCTTGTTGCAAATATCAACAAAGCCCGTTCACCAAAAAGAGGAATTGCCACGGCCCTGAAACCCCTGCCACCAAAGCCAACCGGAGATTTCGAAAAAGCCTTTAAAAAATCATATGCGCAGGTATCTGCAGAGTTTTTTCATGGTACAGAACACCATAATCCAATGGAGTTATTCGCGACTACCACCATTTATGAAGGAGAAGGCAAATTAACCATTTATGATAAAACACAGGGCACCATCAATAGCCAGTTGTATGTAGCCAATATTTTTGGGCTTCATTTCAAAAATGTAAGAGTAATAGCTCCCTATGTTGGTGGTGCGTTCGGATCTGCCTTACGGCCACAATACCAGCTCTTTTTATCGGTGCTTGCTGCGCTTGAATTAAAACGGCCGGTACGTGTTACCCTGGAAAGACACCAGATGTATACTATCGGGCATCGTCCTTCCACCCTGCAACGTACGCGTTTTGGGGCAGACGCCGCAGGTAAGATAACCTCCCTTAATCACAGCGCATTTGGGGAGACCTCCCAATATGAAGATTATACGGAAGTAGTTGTCAATTGGTCTCATATGTTATACCCTTCTCCAAATACTTTAATGGAGTATAAACTGATTCCGCTTGATGTTTATACTCCATTGGATATGCGTGCTCCGGGAGGAAGTACCGGAAGTCATGCGATAGAAAGTACGATGGATGAATTATCCTATAAATTGAAGATCGATCCCCTGGAATTCAGGTTAATAAATTATGGTGAAACGGATGAAAGTGCGGGTCGCCCTTATTCTAGTAAAGAACTCAGGCAATGTTACCTGCAGGGTGCGGAAAGATTTGGCTGGTCAAAGCGCAACCCCGAACCTCGCAGTATGAAGAAAGGAAATAAATTGGTGGGATATGGTATGGCAACAGGCATCTGGGAAGCGATGGCAGTTCCCGCCCGGGCCGAAGCTATTCTCACAAAGCAAGGTAAACTTCAGATTAATAGTGCCGTAACTGATATCGGCACAGGAACATTAACGGTAATGACACAGATCGCGGCCGATGAATTGGGCTTAGCTTTAGACGATGTTACATTTTCTTATGGAGATAGCAAGATGCCATTTGCTCCTATACAAGGCGGATCTTTTACAGTGGCGTCTGTAGGGTCGGCTATTAAAGCTGCGGGAAAGGCTTTGCGGAAAAAGATGTGGAAGATCGCTAAAAAAATTCCAGGCTCTCCTCTTAAATCGACGGACCTGGAAGATGTTATTTTCCAGGAAGGGAAAATTATTTTAAAAAATAATGCAGCTGCTTTCGTTAGCTTCAGCCAGGTTATTGAAGCCAATAAAAACAGGGTGATTAAAACAACGAACACTTCTGTGCCCAACATCTTCCAGTTAAAAAAGTATTCACGTGCCACACATAGTGCTGCCTTTGTAGAGGTTGAAGTGGATGAAGAACTGGGCGTTGTGCATGTTACGCGGGCGGTAACCGCTGTTGCCGCAGGTAGAATCATTAACCCAAAAACCGCCCGAAGCCAGATCCTTGGTGGTATGATATGGGGCATCGGGAAAGCGCTGCATGAAGAAACTATAAGTGATTTCCGGATGGGAAAATATATGAATCCAAACATGGCCGAATATCATATACCCGTACACGCAGACATTCATGAACTTGATGTAATTTTTGTGGAAGAAAATGATGAAATAGTAAATGAGTTGGGTAGCAAAGGCGTCGGTGAAATTGGTGTAGTGGCGATGCCTCCAGCCATCGCAAATGCTATTTACCATGCAACGGGAAAGAGGATCAACCGGTTTCCCATTCATTTTGATTCGTTATTGTAGAGTAACCTTCAAGTTCCATCTCACCTATAATTATAAGTGGCTTGAGTATTGCAATACCTACATTGAAATCAGCCAGATGGAAAACACTTATGGAGATGCTTTCGGGAAATTTTCCGGTTCATTGTTAGAGAATGGGCAGATTATTTCCTTTTTTATTTCACCGGAAATAATAACTGCAAGTGCCGCTATATTACCGATAAGGCGGTTTATAGTGGAAGTTCAACATCCGCAACGTGGCTGTTTTATTTTAGTCATTTATCAAAACGAATTGTGTGATTGGGGTTGCAAAAGTTATCCCGAGTTTGTAACTGATGACTTTATAGAAAGTTTGGGAAATCTAATAGAGCATGAGACAGCGCAATATAATACGCCGGTTATTATGGATCATACTTTTAGAAATTCCATTTAAAAAGAAATTGAATGACATTACCTTTATTCACTTTATACCCAAAGATAATTTTATGATGAAGCCTATCTTTCTTGTACTACTGAACATTGCCATCATTTCCTGTGGCGATAATGCGAGCAACAAATCTGATTCCGCCGAGCCTTCAACGACAGATACACCGGTTGCAACAAATCCTGGCGTTTCCGTTGACAGCGACACTTCAGGCAAATTAAAAGTTGATACCAGCACAACAGGTAATACAACTCCTGTAGGAGCGACTGATGGAAGTAATAATACGGGGGCCGTAGGTGGAAGTATTGATTCCAAAAATTCAGGCGATACCAAATCCATATCTGGTAGTGGAAAAGGTTCGGAGACGAATGATAAAAAAAGAAAATAAAAAGTGTTGGGGGAATTACTTAGTCGAATTGAAAGTCTGCAAAAATTATAATACGTTGAGAAACTAAACCGTATTGGCCAGGATGGTGACAGTCAATATTTCAGACCTTCTTACATCGATCCGTCGTGATTATACCTTCGGGATTTTATCCATATCTATTTTTGCTACTCCATTTTTGATTTTAACTGCATTTAATTTGTTTAATCCGGCGATTAATGTTTCCTTTTCATTTTCATAGGAAGTATATTGATCTATCATAGCATATAAAAGAGGTGCCGTAGAACTGCCAAAATGTAATTGTTTTTTAATAAAAGAAATAAAATTATCCACTAATTCCTGGTCTTTCATAACTGGTTATTTAAAACAAAATAACAATAGGAAACTATTGTAACAACTAAAGATACATGATAGTTGCAGTAGATATTTACCCGTTGTTGCCCCGTTAAATACATCGTGTAAGAGTATTAGGTATATTTAGTAGTGATTTCAATAAAATAAAGCGAAGCAGCCTGGCAGATTGTATATTGTACTACAGGTGTTCGCTGAAGTTTTATTCCACCTGTCTTTTTTCACTATAACGAAATAGCTATGACCTCTTACGAAGATTTATTAGAAAACAATAGAAAATGGATTGAGCAAAAAACCCATGTTGACCCCAATTTTTTTGCTCAATTATCCAAAGAACAGAATCCGGATTACTTATACATTGGCTGTAGCGACAGCAGGGTAACAGCAGAAGAGATGATGGGACTGGGCCCGGGTGATGTATTCGTTCATCGAAATGTAGCCAACCTGGTCAATAATGTTGACCTTAATGTGATGGCGGTAATAAATTATGCGATAAGACATTTACATGTAAAGCATATCATAGTTTGCGGCCACTATAATTGCGGTGGAGTTAAAGCCGCCATGGAAGCGAAAGATATGGGAATATTGAATCCCTGGTTACGCAATATAAGAGATGTGTACCGGCAATATAAAGCCCAACTCAATGCCATAAGCGATCTAAATCTCCGGTACAACAGGTTGGTGGAGTTAAACGTGCAGGAGCAATGCATCAATGTTATTAAAACCGCTGCGTTGCAGTTACAATACCAGGCTAAGGGATACCCTGTTGTTCACGGCTGGGTATTTGATATTGCTTGCGGGAAAATTATAGATCTGAAGATTGATTTTGAGTTTATTTTAAAAGATATAAAGGATATTTATAATTTGACTAATTAATAAAACCATTAATTTTTGTCTTTCCTTTCAGCGAAGCGCTTTTTGCTCCAATGAATAAAAACTTTTTTACGTACTTCATCTGAAACTGCTAAAATGCAGGCTGTCTCCATCCGGGAGATTTCAGCTCAAAGCGCCGTAAATTTCTTCTATGCGAAGTAGCTATGGCGCTTTAAACCTTATAGGTTGACGTTAGTAGGGCATGCTTAAACGACATTGCAGTATTCCAAGAACTGTTTCCTATAACTCATTTGAAAGGCTTTCTTCCACTTCAAGATCGTTTTTCAATAACCCGGCCTTCCAGTATTGTTGAAATGAAGATCGTAAAACATAAATGACGCGAAACGACTTCAACCTATAAGGTTTGAATGTTTTGATGATAGCACTACAGACGCAACCTTATAGGTTTAGCGGGGCGCCCCGGCCC
>JBDSBP010000310.1:0-13758 GCA_039921525.1 Chitinophagaceae bacterium
CGAGGCGCCAATGGGGTAATATTGGTACAAACACGCGTTGGAAGAAAACAAAAACCGGTATTTTCTTACATGGGCACCACTTCATTGCAGCGCACCACCCGGCCACTTCAAAGTTATACTGCCACGCAGGAACTGCAATACCGAAATGACCAGGCCACCACCTTTGGCAACCCGCTTCCCTCCACACAGGAAATGTTTGCCTATTTTAAAGACAAGAGTTATAGCATTCTTGATGAAATATGGAAAAATCCAACTACCCAGCAACATGATTTTAGTGTTAATGGGGGGAGTGATGCTTTAAACTATTATATGCTACTAGGAGTTAACAAGGCTACCGGTTCATTTAAAAATGTTGATTATAACAGGTATAATTTTCGATCGAATGTAAATGCCAACATTAATAAGTATATGAAGCTGAGTTTAAACCTGAGCGGTAACCAGCGTAACTCAGATCGTTTCTATTGGCCTTATGATGATGCGGAATCTTTTACCGTAGCTGATTTTTATCGATCAACATTTAACTGGACGCGTCTTTACCCATTCTACGTCGATCAACAGGGCAATCCTACCAATGATAGCAAGAACGGGCTTGCCGTAACTGCGGGTGGCTGGAACCCGGTAGAACTGGTTAAGAACGGTGGATACCGAAATACAACCTGGCGCACATTGGCAGGTACAGGCCGGTTCGACTTTAAAATTCCTGGCATCGACGGCCTGAGCACGAGCTTGCAGTACAACTACACCGCTAATGATAAGTTTAACAAAAACCTCATCCTGTTTAACAAGTCTTACAAATTTCAGAGTGCTTCAGGAAATAATCCATACGTGCCAACTGTAGTTAATCCGGCCCAGCTAAATATTCATAACCTGTCCAGCTCTTACGAACAGATTTCAGAGGCGGCAACTTTCGATCATACCTCGCAGTTAGACTGGTACCTGAATTATGAAAAAAAACTGGGCCTGCATCGCGTAACGGGTTTACTGGTGTATGAGCAACAAAAAAATATCGGTAATTCGCTAAGTGGTAATGCGAGCGATTTGTTAACAGGTTCCGTTGACCAGGTATTTAATGCTTCAACGGATCCTACGAAACGTTTTTTTAACGGCAGCGAGTACAAGTATACCCGCGCTTCCTGGGTGGGAAGGGCGCATTATGAATACAATGATAAATACATTGCAGAATTTTCTTTTCGATACGATGGCTCTTACATCTTTCCGGAAGATACCAGGTGGGGCTTTTTCCCATCCGGATCTGCGGCGTGGGTGATATCTAAAGAAAACTTTTTTAAAGTTCCTGCCGTATCATTTCTTAAACTTCGCGGTTCAGTAGGACTGTTAGGGAACGATGCCATTGTTTTGGCAAACGGTGCCCTTGGCGACTTCCAGTTCCAATCCAATTATACAGCAGGTTCTACCTATGTATTCGGCAGTAACTTGTTGAATGGCATCCGCGCAGGCACACCTCCCAATCCTAATATTACATGGGAAAAGGCGGTCTCGTATAATGGAGGTCTTGATTTTGGTTTGCTGGATGGAAAAATTACGGGGGAGTTCAACTACTTCTATCGTCACTCCTACGATATTTTTACGCAGCCAGTGAGGGTTATTCCGGCAACATACGGGGCAGGCCTTAGCAGTGAAAACTATGGCAAGATTGATGTTAAAGGATTTGAAGCTGCCCTGAACTACAATAATCATTTTGGCGATCTTAATTACTCCATTGGTGTTAATATGGGATATGCGAAAGACAAGCTGGTATATATTGACCAGGCTTTGGGAATACCTGCATGGCAGAACAGGATCGGCCATCCTCTAAATCGTATCCAGGGATTTCTTACGGACGGTATTATAAGAGATTCTAAAGTTCTCAGCTCACTTCCGGCAGGCTTTACGCAATGGGGCAGTATGCCAATGTTAGGCGTTTTATTATACAAAGACATCAGAAGCGGAGATTATAACAGTACCACCCCAAATGGCAAGATTGATGATTTTGACCAGGTGATGTTATCCGATAATGCAATTCCAAGGATCAATTATGGTATTTCCTTGCATGCAGACTGGCATGGAATTTCACTGGAGGCACTCTTCCAGGGAGTGGGTGCCTATGACCGCATGATAAGTACGCTTAACACCCAGGGTGTATTTCAAACCGGTGACCGTCCTTACTTCGAACTGTGGACCGATCATTGGACACCTGATAATCCCAATGCGAAGTATCCGAGAGCCGGTGAATGGTCCGGTCCTTACGGGGCTGTCGGCTCCACTTTCTGGCTACGCAATGGCGCCTATATGCGACTCAAAAATCTGAATGTTTCTTATAGCCTGCCCAAAAATTGGATCAGCCCCGCAAAGATACAATCTGCGCGTTTATTCTTTAACGGTAGTAACCTGTTTGTTATTTCTGGTATAAAAGAAATGGACCCTGAACAAAATACCCTCGATTCATACCCCATTATGAAAACGTTCACCGGGGGAATTAATATCACTTTTTAAACGACAGGCATTATGAAACAAATAACAACCATAGTTACAGCAGCTTTCGTGTTAATAATGTTGCAATCATGCAGTAATAAAGATCTATTGAATGTAAAAAACCCGAATGCTTACAATCCCGAGGACGTTTGGCGGGATGAAAAGCTGGCCAATGCCTACGTGGTAGATTTATATTCTACTTTAGCCGGATGGCCCGTTAACCAGGGTGATTACGCCGACGAAAGCAGCGGACTGCTGACACAGGATTATGTTAGCCCGGCTAACACGAATATGAAGTACTGGCCATATACGCCCATAAGGAGAATCAATATCCTGCTGAATGAAATAGATGGTGGCACGTTGCCAAAAACTACAAGAGACATCTTAAAAGGCCAGGTACATTTTCTAAGGGCTTATCATTATTTCAAAGCGGTTGTATATCACGGTGGGGTTCCCATCATAAAAGTACCGCAACTGTTGAATGATTCCCTGAGCGTACCCAGGAACACCACCAAAGAATGTTTTGATTTTATTATCCAGGAACTGGACAGTGCCATTGGTGTTTTACCTCTTAGATATACGGGTGATAATTACGGCAGGATAGACAAATCAATTGCCACAGCATTTAAAGGAAGGGTGCTGTTGTATAAAGCAAGCCCTCAGTTCAATCCTTCTAACCCCTATGACAATACCTACTGGCAGGAAGCATACACGGCTAACAGTGCCGCTAAAACGTTGTTGGAAGGCGCAGGCTTTGCTCTTTTTCCCGACTACGGTGGCATTTGGATGAATGAACAAAATTTGGAAGATGTAATGTCGGTGATATATAAAAACCCTGGTAAACTGAACGGCAGGCAGGACCATTGTGTTCGGCCTTTATCCCAATCGAAGAATTGCACAGGTGCTGACAACCCTATATGGGCCCTGGTTGCATCCTATCCCATGCTTGATGGTAAACAGCCGGGTGCTTCTTCAAAGTATATATATGATATTTCTACTTTCTGGCAAAACCGCGATCCGCGTTTCAACGCCACCATCGCTTATAATGGTTCAATTTTTCCATTAGGCGTCAGCGCTGATCGCAGGCAGTACACAGATTTGCAGGTAGGTGGTCTTGATGACGGCTTCGGTCCTGGCCAAACATTTAACCGCACCGGATTTTATACAAGGAAGGGAATTGATAATTCACTTGCCCAGGCCCAGGTGGAATTGAATTCAGTAGATTGGGTGGAAATACGATTCGCCGAAGTGCTTTTTAATTATGCAGAAGCTGCGAATGAAACGGGGCATACTGATGAAGCACTCGCCGTGCTAAAAAAGATCCGCCAGCGTGCAGGTATTGAAGCCGGCGCAGACAATATGTTTGGACTGGCGGCGGGAATGTCGAGAACGGCCATGCGCGATGCCATTTATGCTGAAAAATATATTGAGTTTACTTTTGAAGGAAAGCGTTTCTGGGATTTGAGAAGAGCCAGGAGATTGTCTTTGCTTAACGGTGCGCATAAATTCGGTTTATTGGCTACTTTAAAGCCAGGGCTTGATCCGAGAGATAAAACAAAGGTTTTTTTATCTACTGATTTCAACTATACCGCTACTGAGCTGATCCGGACCGGCCTCAAGGAAGTTTCAACACCGGATACATATTATTTTTTCCCGCTTGCGCAGGATGAGATGCAAAAAAATCCAAAGCTTCAACAGAATGCAGCATGGGGAGGTAGTTTTGACCCGACGCTTCATTAATATAATTGCGAATTGTCAATTACAAATTAAGAATTAGGTATTTTGCGGCGCTTTGAGCTGAAAGCCACGAAAATGGGCGAGCCCGCATTTCTGGAGATTTCAGGTGTAGCGCAAAAGCGTACACTATGCGAGCCGCTTGCGGCGCTTCACTGAAATGACAAACAAAAATTAAGTTGCATATTATAGGAAGATTTATAAACTCACCGTTTACATTCTCGTATCGAAACATATGAAACACTCTACAAAAATAATATTTCTTTCGTTGTTTATCATGCTGACATGCCTGTCACAGGCCCAGGTAAAACTCGAAACAAAAACCCTTCTATTCTCCGTCAATGAAAAAGGATTTCTTACCAGCCTCTTTGATAAAACTAACCAGAAAGAATACCTGTTACCCGGACAGTCTGCTCCATTATTGCAACTAAGGGTCAATGGTAAATTTATTTTACCTGTTAAAATGGAGGGAAATGCCCGTCCCATGATTCAATTGCATTTTGCTGAAATGGATCTAACGGCAAAGATCAAAGTAGAAAATAAACAGGATTACCTGACTTTCGAATTGATAGACGTCACTAAGAACGGAAACATCGATCTCGTGCTTTGGGGTCCTTATCCCACTACCATACGGGAATCTATTGGTGAAACGGTTGGCGTAGTGCATAATGAGAATTTTGGTATTGGTATACAGGCATTAAATCTCAAAACCCTGGGAGGATATCCAACCAACGAAGACGATATGGATCCCAGCTACGATATTTTTAAATCGGGTAATATAGTGGATATGAAACCCGAAGATAAAATGAGTTTTCGCGGCCAGACAGCCAAACTCACCGAAAAGGGGAGTGTGCTACAGGCATACTGCCGCAACCGAAACACTGACAGGGTTATACCGGTTTGGGAACATGATAAATACCTGGTACCTGCTTATAAAAAAGATGGTGGCATTAAAGGAACGAAGATCGCTTTGTTTGGAACATCATCCTCAACGTTGCTGACGGCTATTGGAAAGATCGAATTGAAAGAAAATTTGCCTCACCCGGTTATTGATGGCGAATGGGGCAAGCAATCTGCAGCAGCAACATCTTCTTACCTGATAATGAATTTCGGTGAAAAGAATATCGATACTGCCATATCAATTTGTAAAAAAGCCGGGTTGCATTATTTATATCATGGCGGCCCGTTTGAAACCTGGGGTCATTTCAAACTTCAACAAAACGAATTTCCTGCAAATTGGGCAAGCCTGAAACAGTTTGTTCAAAAGGCAGGAAAAGAAGATATCAAAGTTGGGGTGCATACCTTGTCAAATTTTATTACGACCAATGATCCCTATGTGACACCGGTGCCGGATAAAAGGTTGGCGAAAGTGGGTTATAGCGTTATCGAATCTGCAATCGATGAAAAAGTAACGCAGATCGTTATCCGTTCGCCGGACTTCTTCAACCAGATGAAAAATAATAGCCTGAGATCCGTAGTGATAGGAAACGAGATCATCCGGTATCGAATTGTGTCCGCCACTGCACCCTGGACCCTGGTAGATTGCATTCGCGGTTCATTTGGTACTAAGGCCACCGCGCATCACCGTGGTGATTCCATTGCCAAATTAATGGACCAGGGATACAAAGTGTTTTTAGCGGACGATGCCTTGCAGGAAGAAATGGCCGTGACACTTGCAAATCTTTTCAATGAAACCGGGCTACGCCAGATCTCATTCGATGGACTGGAAGGATGCTGGGCATCTGGAATGGGACAATATGCCAGGCAGAAATTTGTAAAAACCTGGTACGATCATTTGCAACCGGAGTTAAAGGGTAAAGTAATCAACGATGCCAGTAATCCGGGTCATTATTTCTGGCATATTTTTACCCGGATGAATTGGGGAGAGCCCTGGTATGCCGGATTTCGTGAAAGCCAGACGCAATACCGCCTGAAGAACCAGGAGTATTTCCAGCGAAACCTGATGCCTCATATGCTTGGCTGGTTCAGCATGAATAAACAAACAAGCCTGGAAGATCTCGAATGGTTGTTAGCCAGGGCTGCAGGCTTTGATGCGGGTTTCGGACTTTCAACCGGCACCCAGGTAATAAGGGATCACGGAATGGGAGAAACTGTGCTGGCTACAATAAAAGAGTGGGAAACAGCACGACTGTCTGGTGCTTTTACCGAGACGCAAAAAAAAGGTCTTCGTGATATAACACGTGAATTTCATCTTGAAAAAGCCGGTAATAATTCCTGGAACCTCGTACCCGTTGACCATGCTATTTTTAAGTATGAGAAAAAAATAACACAACCCGGTGAACCGGTAGCTACGAGTTTCGAATATAAAAATCCATATAAAGATCAGCCTTTACAATTTATTATCAAACTGCAGTCTGCCAAACCAAATGGGAATGCCAAATGGGATAATGCAACCATTGAAATAAATAATTATGCTGCCATACAAATCCCCGGCACAATTACGGAACAACAATTGATTGTTTGTAATGGTAAAAGCATTAATTTACTGAATAGCCAGTGGCAATTGATTAGTGATATTCCTTTAACTGGCCCTATTCCTGTAATTGGCAATGGTTCAAATACGATACGGCTGGAGGGCACTGTTGAAGGAGACCAATCCCCTGTTGTACATATGGAAGTAAGAACGATGGGAGAAGGAGAAGTAGTGGGGAAGTAGGTATGAGGTGTGAGGTATCGGCTATCGGCTATCGGCTATCGGCTATCAGCTATCAGCTATCGGCTATCAGCTATCAGTAACTAGCTGCTAAAATTAAAGACTGTATACAATAAAATACAATAAATAAAAAGTATTATAAATTTTAAAACCTTTAAATTAGTTTGATTTTGCTCTTACCTCATGCCTTTTTATAACTTCCAAGTTATTGACATTGTAACATCGAACCAACGTGGTGACCAAAGCTGATAGCTGATAGCTGACGGCTGATAGCTAAACTATACCTGATAATCTAAAATAAAAAACATGAAAGCAAACCGCAGGAATTTTTTAAGGAATGTCTCACTCGGAACCGGTGCATTGGTAACCGGCTTACCTGTTTTTGCGCGGCAATCCAATAATGATGAAGAAGGAATGTTTTCTTCGTTGTATTCCGGAAACCGCATTCAACAGTTTAACATGAGTGGTTATGCTGCTCCCAAACTGGAAACGGTAAGGATTGGTTTTATAGGGCTGGGCCAACGCGGCCCCGGCGCTGTTGAGCGTATGTCTTTTATTGATGGAGTGGAGATCAATGCTCTTTGTGATAAACTTCCCGAGCGTGTTACTTCAGCCCAGAAAATTTTGGAAAAGGCCGGCAGGCCCAAAGCCAAAGAATACTCCGGTGCTGATGGGTGGAAGGCGATGATCGAAAGTAAAGATATTGACCTGGTGTACATCTGCACTCCCTGGAAATGGCATACCCCGATGGCCGTGTACGCCATGAAAAATGGAAAACATGCCGCATCGGAAGTTCCTGCAGCCGTTACGCTGGAACAATGCTGGGAATTAGTGGAAACTTCAGAAAGCACTAAGAAACATTGCATGATGCTGGAAAATTGCAATTATGATTTCTTTGAACTACTGACGCTGAATATGATCCGTAATGGAATGTTGGGTGAAATCATTCATGCGGAAGGTGCATACATTCATGACCTGCGCGACCATAACTTCAGTAAAACAGGTTACTCGGATATGTGGCGGCTTCGGGAAAATGCCTCCCGTAACGGTAACCTATACCCGACGCACGGCCTGGGCCCCATTGCACAGTGTATGAACATAAACAGGGGAGATAAAATGGATCATCTTGTGTCTACTTCATCCAACGATTTTATGATGGGGCAGATAGCCCGTGAAAAAGCTGCAACAGATCCGTTCTTCAAGGAATTCGAAAACAAGAAGTACCGCGGCAACATGAATACCACTTCTATAAGAACAGAAATGGGCAGAACAATAATGGTGCAACACGATGTAACCAGTCCAAGGCCTTATTCAAGAATACATCTTATAAGCGGCACCAAAGGTATTGCCTGTAAATACCCCGAACCGCAACGAATTGCTTTCGGCCACGAGTGGGTAAAGGAAAGTGAAATGAAAGAACTCGAAGATAAATTTACACCGCCTATTTTAAAACATGTTGGTGAAATTGCAAAGAAAATAGGGGGTCATGGTGGAATGGATTTTATTATGGACTGGCGACTGATCGATTGTCTTCGTAACGGTTTGCCGCTCGATGAAGATGTATATGACGCTGCGGTATTGAGTTCCATAGGACCGTTGAGCGAAAAATCCGTTGCGAATAAATCAAGAACACAAGATGTGCCCGATTTTACCAAAGGCGCCTGGAAAACAAACAAACCCGTTAACCTCACGCTTGATGGGGGAGGAACGACGGGCATTCGGGCGAAGCAAGCGTGAGGAGGAAGCTACCGGCTATCGGCTATCAGCAATGGGCTATCGGCTATCAGCTATCGGCTGATTTCAATCATTATAATATAACCCGAAAATAGAAACTTCCTGACAAGAAAATAAGTGTCAACACAAAGAATAGTAGAATTTGTGTAATTTGCTGATGGCTGATAGCTGATAGCCGATAGCCGAAAGCCAATTTACATTACAACCTCGAACTCTATCATGGGCATTCATAAAAAAATGATCATTGTTTCTATCACACTTCTTGCTGTGATAGCCCTATTTATTTTTAGTACTGCCCACCCTTCCATTGATTTTAACACGCAGGTTAAACCTATTTTTAATTCCAAATGCATCACCTGTCATGGAGGTGTAAAAAAGAAATCGGGTTTTAGTGTACTATTTCGTTCCGAAGCAATGGGCATCGCTGAATCCGGAAAGCGCGCCATCATCCCGGGCGATCCGGATAATAGCGAAATGATACGCCGGATCACCCTGAAAGATCCCGAAGATCGCATGCCTTATAAACATCCACCCCTGAGCGAAGCGGAGATATCCACTCTACGTCAATGGGTAAAGCAAGGTGCACCCTGGGGCGACCACTGGGCATATGTTCCGGTAAAAGAAACAGAAGTGCCAAAACCAAAAGGATATTTATGGGGACTGATTCCGGCTTCTTCATCATCCTGGGGAAAAAATGATATTGATTTTTTTATCCAAAACAAATTGGAGAAAGAGAATTTTAAACCTTCACCTGAAGCCGATAAGGCAACTTTGCTTCGCCGTGTAGGCCTCGATCTCACCGGGTTACCGGCTCCTGTTCCGTTTGGTAAGAAATTCCTCGAAAATAACAGCGATAAAGCTTACGAAGACCTGGTTGATTCTTTACTGGCATCACCCCGTTTTGGCGAACGTTGGACGTCCATGTGGCTTGACCTGGCACGTTATGCTGATACGAAAGGGTATGAAGCAGACATGGGAAGAACGATCTGGGAATACCGCGACTGGTTGATTAAAGCTTTCAATGAAGATAAACCGTACAATGTATTTCTTACGGAACAACTAGCGGGTGACCTCTTACCTGAACCAACAGATGCACAACTGATAGCCACAGCTTTCCAGCGTAATTCTATGACCAATGACGAAGGTGGAACGGATAATGAAGAGTTTCGTACTGCTGCAGTGCTCGACAGGACAAACACCACCTGGGAAGCCCTTATGGGCACAACCTTTGGTTGTGTTCAATGTCACAGCCATCCCTATGATCCTTTTTCCCACGATGAGTATTATAAATTCATGGCCTTTTACAACAATACCCGTGATGAAGATACACAGTCTGATTATCCACTACTACGTGAGTATTCATCGGAGGATGAATTAAAATTAAAAAACCTGAAGGGCTGGCTTTCCGAAAATGCAAAGCCGGAGGAAACTAAAGAAATAACAAATTTCTTAAAAACATGGCAGCCTGCCATCAATTCAATCATATGTGATAAGTTCGTAAATGCTTCTCTTGTGAGCAGCTGGTTTGCCGGGTTTCACAATAATGGCAGCTGCCGGTTGAAACATGTGTCCCTCGATAATAAGCAGGAACTCGTTTTTCGTTACAAAAGTTATGTTCCCGGAGGAACCTGGTCTATTCATTTAGATAAACCGGATGGGCCGGTTATTAAGAGTATTCACTTAGATAGTACAAAAGGAGAATGGAGAATTGTGAAAACTGATATTGTTTCTCCGCAAGGAGTGCATGACCTTTTTTTTGAATATCAAACATCATATGCTAAATCACCCGATGAAACCTGCGTGCTTTTTGACTGGTTTTATTTCACGAACCCATTTCCAGGTTCGGGTAAACCTGGTTATGATTCTGCCAATAAAAAATACTGGGAACTGATAAATGCCAAAGTGAGTACCACGCCTGTGATGATAGAAAACCCTTCTGATATGGTTCGTGTTACGAATGTTTTTGAAAGAGGTAACTGGTTAGTGAAAGGTAATGTGGTGAATCCGGATGTGCCACGATCGCTCAATCCATTTCCTGTTAACGCCCCGCGCAATCGTTTGGGTTTAGCCATGTGGCTAACAAGTAAACAAAATCCCTTAACCGCCCGCACCATGGTGAACCGTTTGTGGGAGCAATTATTTGGCGCAGGACTGGTAGAGACTCTCGAAGATATGGGCACACAGGGCGCGGCACCAACACACCGCGAATTGCTCGATTTTCTTTCTTATCGTTTCATGAATGATTTTCATTGGAGTATCAAGCGTTTATTGAAAGAGATAGTAATGTCGGCTACGTATAGGCAGGATTCTAAAGCAAGCAATGAATTGCTTGAAAAGGACTTGTATAACAAATTATATGCACGCGGTGCACGTGTTCGTTTATCGGCCGAGCAGGTCAGGGATCAGGCATTGTATATCAGCGGACTGTTAAGTTCCACCATGTACGGGCCGCCGGTAATGCCCTGGCAGCCACAAGGCATCTGGCTTTCCCCATATAATGACCGGGCCTGGCTGAAAAGCAATGGTGAGGATCAGTATCGTCGAGCCGTTTACACCTTCTGGAAACGGACAGCGCCCTATCCCTCAATGATGAGCTTTGATGCTGTTTCCCGTGAAGTATGCGCTGCCAGGAGGATTCGCACCAACACTCCCCTGCAGGCATTAGTTGCAATGAATGATTCTGTATACCTGGAAGCAGGGCGTCATTTTGCGTATACAATGCAAAAGATGGCTACTAACAAATTGGATGTGTTGGAATTGATACGCAAAGGATACCAGTTGGCCATGGATAAACCTATACCCGCTCCTAAACTAACAATACTCAAACGACTATATGATACAGCGTATCATACTTATAAAAACGACCCTTCCAAAACCTGCGATCTCATTGGTATTGCCGATGAACATAATAATCCTGAAACAGCTGCATTGATAATAGTTGCGAATGCGATGCTGAACCTGGATGAATTCATTACAAAAAATTAAAGGGTTACACGTAGATTAAAATCTTTTTATTTAGGGTGTTGAAAGCTAAATATTAGAAATACAGTTGCATATTAGTATATGAAATTATTCCTGAAAGTGACATCCATGGTATAACAGCCGTTTATTGTTGCCGGTTAATAATTGATGACGCGTTATTTAAATGTTATTGGGGTACTTACATACCACCATTCTTCCTTTTGCATTAAACCTGTGAATCTGATAAAAGTCACACCGGTACAAAAGATTTCCACGTAAAATATTTAAAAAGTATTCGGTTCCGCGAATTATGCTTGTTCCCGGCACCGGATATTATTACGACTAAAATGGAATACTAAACATATTCTTATAAGTTTTTTAAACCTTGTAGTTAGCCTCTAAACTATCTTACTATGAAAAAGTATCTCTTTGCGTTCAGTCTATTGATGATTTTTATCACTGGTTGTAAAAAAGATATCGAACAGCCTTCTGGTAATACCGACCTCCTTTCCTTCGCTTTTCAATCAAACACGAACCGTTCTCTTACAACAGCGAATTCCATTAGTTGTGCTATATCTGATACCCTTATTACCGGGATAACCGGCGTCATGGGAGAGAGAACAACGCTCATTGCCACTTTTACAACGAACGGCGGCACCTTAGCAGTAAATGGTGTAAACCAGGTGAGTGGCGTAACTCAGAACGATTTTACCAACCCGGTAATTTATACGCTTACCGCGGCCGATGGACATCAGAAACAGTACACGGTAAAGTTGGCTTCGTTTACAGGTTTGCCAGTGTTTTACCTCAGTACCGAAGCCCCCGTTGATTCCAAAGACGTTTATGTTAATGGCACTTTGAAGGTCGATGGAAACCTTCAGTTCACTGATGGTTTATATAATGGCAACATCCAGATCAAAGGAAGAGGAAACTCTACCTGGTACGGGGACAAGAAGCCTTATAAAATAAAATTGGATAAGAAATCAGGTATGCTGGGCATGCCGGCCGATAAGGAATGGGCCCTGCTGGCAAATTATTATGACAAGAGTCTTTTACGAAACGATGTTGCTTTTGAATTAAGTACCAGGCTGGGACTAGCGTGGACTCCCAGGAGAAGATTTGTGGAATTGGTCTTAAACGGAGAATACCAGGGTAACTACTTATTAACCGAAACGGTAAAAGTATCTACAGACAGGCTTAATATTAGCCAATCGGATGCTGCGAATTCCAATGATACCTCCGGAGGTTTCCTGGTGGAAAATGATGCTAAGCGGGATGGTGACTATTGGTTTGATACGCCGATTGGTTTACCCTTTGTCGTAAAGTCTCCCGAAACTATAAGTACGGTTCAATTAAATTATATAAATGGTTATGTGTCAGGAATAGAAGGAATTCTGCGAAATAAAAAATATTCCGATCCTCAATTCCAGGATAATATTGATGCTGATTCATTTATTAACTGGTTCCTTGTAAATGAATTAATGCGGAACAGGGATGCTATTATGTATAGCAGTGTATACTTCTATAAAGATAAAGGCGGAAAAATCAGCATGGGACCTGTGTGGGATTTTGATTTATCGTCAGGAGGTTATACTGGAAATGATCCGGAGGGATGGTATGTAAAAGATTCTTATTGGATAGGATGGCCGTTTGATAATGATATCGCATACAGGCAAAAAGTAAAGGCAAGATGGAATAGTGTTAAAACTGATAAGATTGCTACGATACTATCTTATATAGATGGCATTAAAAATAATTTACAATATTCACAGGTGGAAAATTTTAAAAGGTGGGACATAATGAATATGAGCGTGTATGACGGCTCCATCATTATGGGTAGCTACGATAACGAAGTGGCTAGTTTAAGAAGCTTTTTGGATAGAAGAATTACATGGATGGATACAGAGATAAATAATTGGTAGCATTCAGGTATTAAAGGAAAATTTGGATATTGGGTTATTGCGACATTTGGATTGAAATATAACTTTCAATTCGTTAAAATGTCTCAATAGCCCAATCTCGTTTATAGTAATATCTTTCTGCCGGTTATCTTAATATACAATATTTGCAATAATCTGTTATGCTATTCCGTTATTGTTTTTATTAATCCATTGTTTCTTTTTCGGTTGATCAGGCCCGATAGAAATATTAAATCCTCCTATGAAAAAACTTTTACTGGCAGT
>JBDSBP010000311.1:0-3558 GCA_039921525.1 Chitinophagaceae bacterium
TGGCAATCAACATGTTTACGTTATTACGTCTCCAGTCTTCTATGGTAGCAATTGCTGCAGGATTGTTTTCCGCAAATGTAGTATTGTCTTGCCCGGCCATACCCGCAGGATAAAAATAATCATCGAAATGAATACCATCTATATCATACCTGCTGGCAATATCTGCTATCACTTCGGTAAGATACTTCCTTACCTGTGGCAGGCCCGGATTAAGCATGGTCAGCGTACCGGAAACAAAGGCCCAGTCTGGATGTAAAGTAACGACATGGTTGGCTTCCAGCACCGGTGTGCTTTGTTTCGCACGATATGGATTTAGCCATGCATGTAGTTGCATATCCCTCGCATGCGCCTCCGTAACTGCAAAGGCTAACGGATCCCATAGCGGGTTTGGCGCTGTGCCTTGCGCGTTAGTAAGCCAGTACGACCAGGGATCGATAGCAGATGCGTATAAGGCATCAGATTCAGGCCTCACCTGCAGGTATATCGTATTGATACCAGTATTAGAGAGGGTATCCAGTATCCTGATTAATTCAGCCTGTTGCTGGACCGTAGTTAGTGTACGGGACGATGGCCAGTCGATATTAGATACGGTGGAGACCCAGACCCCCCTGAGATCACGCTTGGGAACCAAATCATCCACTTCAGGGGATTCAGGATTACAAGCGGTGGCAGCTACCACGGTAATAGAAACTGTTGTATTGTTGGATAACTGCCCGTTTATATTTTGTATGTTGTATTGATAGCTATCATTACCGGTAAAACCGGCATTGGAAGTATATGTAATATTCCCAACATTATCGGTTACCGCGGAGCCATTGGAAGGATTGCTGGTGATAGTAAGCGTGGCCAGATTTAAAGCTACTCCATTGTCATAATCATTAGAAAGCACATTAATCCGCTTGGCTGCATTTGTTTGCGTAGACACTGCATCTTCGTTGGCAATCGGCGTGGTAAATACCGGTACGTCTAAATAAGCAAGTGCCTTGCCCATAAAGGAAGTCATGGCGGTATCCGCTGCTGTTTCCATCGTAAAAGAAAGATAAATCAAGGCGCCTGGTATTGTTCCCGTACCAAAATTTCCTATGTAAGCCACCCCGGCTTTATTGGGAGATACATTATAATTTAAAATACTTACAGATCCATTTATTGGAGATACAGCATCAGGAAAATCTTCGATGTAGGATATGCCAAAAGGTATATAAAGTCCTTCAAAAGGAGTGCCTGTTATACCGGTGGCAGGAGTGTACGTACTGGCGCCATCCGCAACATAAGTGGATTTGAGATAATTATTCATAAACGCCAGGTCATACGTGGCTGAGGCTGACCTGCCAATACTGTAAGCTATCTCTGAACCTGAGACGATCAATTTGCCGCCGTTGCTAAGAAAGTTTGTAATAGCCATTTTTTCATTGGTAGAAAAAACAACATTTGCCGTTGATTCGTCACTCACAAACCAAACTACTATGTCATTATTGCTTAACACAAACGTACCATCCTCCACTTTTTCATTCGCCACACTACTTATTTTCAAAGAAGCTTTATTACGCAGGGATTTAAAATAGTTGGTTACAAAAGAATGTGTCGAACCTGTATAAGACCCATTCGTCCTGTCGAAACCATCAACAATTAAAACTTTGGGCCCAGGGGTATTGGAAGACCTTGAATATATATCACCGGCAGTACTTTCTACTACCGGGTTTATACCATCGGTTACCACGGCTGTTAATTTAAAATGATAAACATTGCCGGGAGGGGGAACTAAAAATTGTGAGGCATTAAGGCTAACAGATGTTGTTGCAGCAGTAAGCGTGCTCTCATCAGCAGCCAGTGACCAACCGGTAAGCGCATCGCTATTGGCATAATACAAGCGGTAACCGGCTAAGTTTGGTTCCAGGTTAGCCCTCCAGGTGGCCGTTAATTCTGTACCACTCCCTGAATTGCCAATACTATACAATACTGGCGGGGCCACGCTTACCGTATTTATGCGGGTTAAAAAGTTTGTCCAGCGCACGAGGGTAAGGTTGGGACAGTCTGTTGCTCTTACATCGCTATGGCCATAAATACCTGCATCGCCATTATTTACTCTTCTTACTTTTGGTATGGCCCTCCTGTTGCAAACATTTACACATAAATTGGCTGCTGCCACCAGCATCGGCTCACTGTCCCACATCGATAGGTTGGTAGCAAGCACTTCATGTTCTACCCCTATTCCCAGGTCGTTATAAGAGGGTACTCCTTGCGACCATGCCCTGTCATTTTCAGCTACTATCTGGCTCACTTCACCATCATTATTTCGTATCACATAATGTGCGCTAACCTGGGAAGAGCAATCTTTAAACCAACTGACAGCGCCCTGGTAAGTGCCGGTTGCCACATAATGCACAAAGTAATATTTAACAACACTTGCTGTGGGCCTGTTATTGAAGTTGCAGGTGGTAAAATTAGAAACCGCATTGGGATAATCAACAGTCGTAGTTCGTAGTGTTGTAATTATTTTGTCGGCATCCATCTCTCTAAAAGAGCTGGGCAGTAATATATCTTCAGGATCTATTGAAATAATTTCGCCCCAGAGCGTCACCGTTTTGCTTCCTGTATTCATCAGATCAAATACGCGTACGGTGAGTTCATTTTTCATAGCTTCATCCCGGAGCCCCGTCAGCAATTTTACAGGCTCAAACCAATCCTCTATTTTAACAGCTGCCGAATTATCTTTTTGAAAGTAAGACAGCAAAGCAGCCGCAGCCCTTATGTTAGTCTTTGCGTCATTTTTTATGGCTGCAGCGTTTACATCTAGCAGTGAGGCAGCTTTACTGATTTGCCGGACAAACTTGTTTTCTATAAGACCCATTATTCCCCAGGAGCCATATATGGATTCTGATACCTGCGCCCAGTTACTTTGCACCTGTGCTGAGGCCTTCAGTAAACTAACCGGCACGTTGAATTCGCTTGCTGCTTCGATAAAATATTTATTCAGCGTAGCCACATCCGGATGGGCCCTATTTAAGAAAGTGCGCAACATGGCATCATTATGATCATGGCCCTGATCCTGCTCCGACGGCCCAACCTCAGGAGCTTTGATAACATTTGCCTGCAGGTATGCCGTAATATCCCTTTGCAAATACACATCTCCGTTGGATGTACTCGTTTTTTTTATAGGTGTATGAAGGTACTTCTTAACCAGTGTTAATAAGGAACTGTCAGACGGTAAAGCTTTCGGCCGGTTCACCTGGCCATTTACCTGGAAAATTAAATGAGGAGAAAAAAGCAACAGACAAACGCATGAGGCTACAAGTATAGTTTTTCTCATATAAACGGAAAGTTGTTGGTATTCAATTAAAAGAAGTGTCCAAAAAATGTAGATTGAACTATGAATATATGAAAATGAATGCTTCTTCTACATATCTTTCACATTGCTTTTACGACTTTCGGACAACTAAAAAACGGGTTCGACCTGTGAGGTCTTCAAGACCTCCCAGGTCTTGAATGAGGACACTATCTCTATTTCAAACCTGTGAATTCTTCAAGACCTCCCAGGTTAAACCCTCTTTTATGTTTTCA
>JBDSBP010000312.1:0-4263 GCA_039921525.1 Chitinophagaceae bacterium
ATGAAACTACTTTTATTCACAATATGGGAACAGGCCAAACCCTGTTTGTAAAAGATAGCAAAAGACAGGTAACCCATTCTATTTTACGTTACCCTGGTGGCCAGGAAAAAATACAGAAAAAGCTTAAGTAGTATTATCCGCATATTGAGATATCATGATAAAACTTGTTCCCCTTTTGTTCAGACGATCACTGTCTAATATCTTTAACGACCTATCGTTTTTTGATAATCCCTAATGGTGGTGTTGTTTATTCTTTACAAAAACTACATATTATCAGTACGCCATGAACGACATATAAATAATAGCAATGTTTTACCAAGAATGAGGGATGGCCCCTCGAAGCCGGCTTGCAGAAGCAGGTTTCAAACTATAGTATGCTGCTTTGTTTGTTATCTATTTTACCGAGATAGGGCAAAGGCAGTGTTCAAATTGTCAGGTTATGATACAGGAGGCGGCCGAAACCGTACCGCCCATGAAATATCGAAAGGTAACAGATGACTTCAAAACTGGGGCATTGCGAATGCCTCACCATTAATCTAAGAAATACTCGTGCACTAAAGTGGCGAAGATGCTTTAGATAACTCAAGTTTTCTTGAGGAAAGAGCATTACTCGCAATTCCTGCCTGCATACATGCGATTATTGAACGAGTTCTAGCCTTGGTTATCGCACGGATCTTTTCTGGTAACCCATAAGATTCAATTCTCTGATTTTTGAATTGAAATTAATGAATAGTTTATTTTGAATATCTTCTCACAAAAGACTTCGTCTTTCGCTATGGCATAAAGGGCTATCTTCCAATAAACATTCAATGATCATTAATGGTTAAGGTTGCTTTTAGTTGAAGCTCTGTATTCCCAAATACTTATATTTACTGTGCTGGCAAAAATCAATATGCCGTCAATCACTGATAAAGTGTTTAATTTTTCATGTTTAAAATATAACGGCAATGGGTACACCAAAACAGGTAAATTGTAAAGACCACGTGAAGTGGCATGAAAACGGGGCAATCCATGATGAAACTATTTTAGCCATCTAAGATCCGGATGGGAATAATTTTTAGTCGTTGCCAAAGGGTGTCATAAAATATAAACAATAAAATATAAATATAATATACATATCATAATTTAGATAAAATTTAATACTAATCCATCTACAATGCAAAATCGCAATAGATTTGAAAATAAACATGTAATGATAACAGGTGCTGCTCGCGGCATTGGTTTTGAAATTGCAAAACAGTTTTATTCGGAAGGTGCCATCATTTCTTTACTAGACATTAACGCAGATAATCTCAGGCTTGCGGCGGAGAGTCTTGGCGAAAATGCGGACAGGATATATGTATACAACACGGACATTAGTGTGCAGGCAGAAGTAGAGAACGTCATTAACCAGGCTGAAAGAATTCAACCTATCGACGTTTTAGTTAACAATGCAGGCATTGCTGAAGAAACGCCATTCCTGGATATGAGTGCGAAGCAGTGGAAAAACATTCTCGATGTAAATCTCACGGGTATGTTTTATGTTTCACAGGCTGTTTGCAAAAATATGGCTAGCCGTAAAGAAGGTGTTGTAGTGAATATGGGTAGTAAAAATGCGCTGGATGGTGAATTTGGATATGCGCATTATAATGCATCTAAGGCCGGGGTATTAATGCTTACCAAGACCATGGCGCTTGAGCTGGCACACCTCGGCATCAGGGTAAATGCGGTTTGCCCGGGTTATATACAAACCCCAATGAGTGCGGAGATCGATTCGCCTGAATTTACCGCTGATTTTGTGAATCGCTATATTCCTCTTAACAGACCCGGGAAAGCAGCCGAGATTGCGCCCATATTCCTTTTTTTAGCCAGCCATGAGAGTAGTTTTATAACGGGGCAAATAATTATTGCAGACGGAGGGCAGTTAGCCGGTCAAAAGCCTGGAGCTGATTTGATTTTGAAATATAGTATTTAATGAAAATAAATTTTTTACTTGAACGATCGTTTTATTCCAAATCCAGCACAATCAATTCGCCGCGGAGGAAATGATCTGTAAAAATTTTTTCTGCAAGATATAAATCCATCTCTTTTATTGCATTTACAAGTTTACCGTTTTCCTTATCTGTCAGTTCATAGCCATCCATGTATTCATTTGTTTTGACCATTTTATAATGGAAGAAAGGAAAATTATTTGCGATAGGCTTCCAGCAACGTTAAGTTGCCGGATGACTCTATTTATGTCTCATGAAATTTAATGTATGCCTAACATACTCCACTAATAGCCCTATTTGGCTATTGATGTGAATTCATCGAATTTTTTTTAAGCTTCAATATTGGATCCTCGTATTGCGTGAATATCCGATGCAGTCATAGCCTTGATAACCTCCCTTAACACCATGTATCAACAAGCTTTCGCCTAACAGGCGTGTAAGTGCCTCTCTTATGGAAACCCTGGATGCTATCACCGCTGCAGAAATAGAAGTATACATTGTGTATATAAAGCCGAGCACCAGGTAGTCCGTAGGAAATGCTGTAGTTGGGCCAGTGCCTGCTCATTTTTTTATTAGCAGGTAATAAAAACGCCATATGTTTTGTGCAGTATATTGTAGCCGCAAGCGGTTTATCCTACCCAATTTCATGAGGGGAAGGGCTACAAAGACCGATACAAGCTACCTGCCGGTAAATTTACTGGATAAATCAGGCAGTATTATAAAGCATAAAGCGGCTCAAACAATACCTTTTTACAAGCCCACAAACCGCAAAGGCATTCCATCCGCGCAGCATGCAATTATCTGAAAACTCCTTTTGCATCATCACGCTTTCACATTGGCCCGGCGTTTTAAAGTTTATTAAATTTGCAGGCGGGAGATAGTTAATGCGTTTCAGGAATGGGAGGGTTCCATTGCGTATCTGAAAAATTAACGTTTTCCGCTTCATCAATTAATCCAAGTGAAATATCGTGCCTGCCGCCTTCATATTTAGATTGTAACCAGGCTTCTACTATATCAATGGCTTCATTGCCTCCGATGCATTTGCCCCCCAGGCAGATGATGTTTGAATTATTATGAGCAGATGTCATTTTGCCCTGGTAGGAGCTGTAACACAAAGCAGCGCGCACTCCTTTAAATTTGTTTGCAATAATACTCATCCCGATACCGGTAGAACATACTACTGTAGGATGCCCCGTAACGACTGGTTATCAGAAACGGCATTGGCTACCTTTGCGGCATAATAGGGATACCTTACGATTTCAGTGGAATGCGAACCAACATCTTCCACCTCAAATCCTTTTTCCTTTAAATAATCGATTAAAATTTTTTTAAGCTTATAGCCCCCATGGTCATTCCCGATTAAGATTTTCATTTCGTCCATTGTTTTTGATTAAATAAGTTTAGATAGTACAAAGGAGTTCAAAATTAGCAATGCTGTTAAGCTAAATACCTTCGAAGCATGGCCTATCAGCCACATTCATTTCATTTCTTTACGAGACTCACGTAAACTATTAAACGATCCGATGCCAGTATTTAGTCGCTAATGAGATTTAAAACCAGCATACGATTTAAATCTCATGAATTATAAATCTACTACACTTCCTTACTTTTCAGTCTACCTAACCCAACATTACCCTTAAAATTATACGCTTTAAACTTCCTCACATACTCTTACTTAATCCAGCTAAATTTTTATTGTAATTTTTGATATATGGTAACAAAAAGACGGCCGTTTGTTTTGCGGCAATATCAGGACTGGGTTTCGGGAGTATTTCAGCGGAAACCCATCCATCATAACCGGTCTCAAGCAACTTGTTGAAGATATCCTGGAAATCAAGATGGCCTTGCCCGGGTGCCAGCCTGTTTGAATCAGCAAGATGTATGTAATTGATGAAACGAATATTCCGTACCAGTTCATGACCAATGGTTTTGTCTTCGATGTTCATATGAAAAACGTCTGCCATAATCATCAGGTTTTTCATGCCAACTTTTTCTACCAACGCTTTTCCTTCGGCTACAGTATTGATAAAATCGGTTTCATAGCGGTTAACGGGTTCAATTAACAAGGTAACATTTTTTGGTTGTGCGTAAGCACACAGTTCCCTGGTTACTTCTACAAACAAATCTTCAACAGCTTCCAAACGCCTGTTCTCCACCTTACCGCGAACACGACCGATATTGATTTGCCTGCCGAAATTTTCAGCCAGGTCAATAAGGTCTTTGAATATGGAAATTATTTCTTTTCTTTTTGATGGATCTTCCTGGGTTAACATCAAACCTCCGTCAGCATATA
>JBDSBP010000313.1:0-7353 GCA_039921525.1 Chitinophagaceae bacterium
TAAGCATACTAGTGTTATGTCAACTCTAAAATGACGCTTTGGCTATCAGCCTTCAGCTATCAGGAGGAAACTAATTCTAGCATTGTTTTCCTGATAGCTGATAGCTGATAGCCAAAATAACCGACAGGTTATTTTGGCATGACACTAGTATCCTTAAGGATACTAGTATCTTTTAGATAGTAAAGATAACTATCTTTGCTTTTCGATAATACCTAAAATGAGAGATGCAATAATCTTAGCCTGCATCTTATGTAATACTTTAAAACAACACTATGGAATTTGGAATTGATAGTTTCGCAGCAATGTTTAGTGGTAATAACAATACAGCGATCGATGACACCACCGCTATTGCGCAGTTGCTCGAAAGAATGGAACATGCCGAGCATGCAGGACTGGATATATTCGGCATCGGCGAACATCATCGGAAAGGATTCCTCGATTCCGCGCCGGTGCTCATTCTCACCGCGGCGGCAGCCCGCACAAAACGCATTCGACTTACCAGTGCTGTTACAGTTTTGAGTGCTGCTGACCCAGTCAGAGTATTTCAAAGCTTTGCAACCCTTGATTTAATCTCGGCGGGCCGCGCGGAAATGGTAGTTGGACGTGGATCATTTATTGAATCGTTTCCGCTATTTGGACTTAATCTCCAGGATTATGATGAACTCTTTTCTGAGAAGCTGGATCTTTTACTAAAAATTCGGGACAACGAGTTTGTTACCTGGTCCGGTAAATTCCGTCCCGCTTTGAAAAATCAACCTGTATACCCAAGGCCGGTGCAAGATCCGCTGCCTATATGGTTAGGCGTGGGAGGAACACCTGAGTCGTTTGTTCGTGCAGGCTCTCTCGGGTTACCACTAATGGTGGCAATAATTGGAGGGGAAACGCATCGTTTTCGTCCATTGATAGATCTGTATAGGGAGGCTGGGAAAAGAGCCGGTTATACACCTGATCAATTGAAAGTGGGATTGCATTCGCAAGGGTACGTGGCTAATACAACTAAAGAAGCAATCGATGATTTTTATCCCGGTTTTGTAGCTGCCATGAGTAAGATCGGCAAAGAACGTGGCTGGCCACCAGTTACACGATCTCATTTCGACGCGCAAACAGGGTCGAAAGGAGCGCTGTTAATTGGCGGCCCTGAAGAGGTAGCAGAAAAAATTATACGGCATGCCGAGGCGCTAGGTGGTATTTCAAGACTTACTTTTCAGATGGATGGGGCAGAATTACCACATGAAAAAATTATGCAGGCCATCGAGTTGATTGGCACCCGTATCAAGCCGCTGGTAAATGGGTAAACTACTAATAATTCAAGCAGTATTGGCTTCAAAGATTTCAGCCAAAACCAGTAAAATTTCTCATGAAATTTTACTGCGCTTTGGCTGAAGACAATAGGAAATATTAAAAAAAAATCTTTGGTTTATGTCAACTCAAGATATTGAGTATACACATATCCCTCAACATTCTTATCCGTTTTTATAAGCACCCATTGATCATTTGTTTTATTTAAAATAGTTACCATTTCATTATGAGCGCCTTTACCAACGATTGCCTGGTCTGTACCGGGGCCCTTTCGGATATTTAAATTGGATGACTCGGTTATTACTTTTGCTTTTGAACCGGTTGTTACTGCCACGTTTACATTGAGGACAAGGTCACCTGCTCTAAAGTCCGGATCTATTTTATTATATATATTCCATAGTTCATCTTTAACATTTCCACTTGGAGCATTGCCATCAATGTATAATACATTGTTTTGCTCCCTCACCTGGAGGTCTGATACACCGGAACTTTTGGCGGTATCAATCAATTCTTTATATTTTATATCTAAGACCATATTAATTCCTCTTTTTTATTTTACCGTGAGATTATTAATTATTTTTTTTGGATGAAGGGAGTTAACCGACTGCATCAGGTTTGGAAGTCTATCCCTGGTTATAGATCCAGTTAAGGTAACCTCTCCATTATTAGCTTCTGCTTTTACATCCGGGTAATCTTTAGTCGCGTCTCTTAATCCGGTTTGTAGAGCATCGTCAGGTGCAATTTCCACAGGCGCGGATGGAGTATTGGTTGTAGCGCTTGAATCGATTCTGGTACTCTGGCCGCTTGTATCACTTTCTTTGGGCTTGGATTTACATTCTGCAAATTGTACAGTACTTAAAAGTAAAAATCCATACAAGAAACTTTTGGCTTTAATTTGAATCATAGTTTTTTATTTAATTTAAAGTAAGTGTTCTAATTTAAACATCAGAACTTTTAAGTAACATAAAAAATCATGCCTTGCTTAAAATACTGGTGTAAATAATGGGCAAAGCTTACGAAAGCAGTCATAAAAGGCATGGTACGGTTAGTGCATAGTTACTTCATAATTAAAAAAAGTAAGTCATGTTTGATCAAATTTTAGATCTCGTAAAAGAACAATTAGGAAGTAATTCCCAGGTAACGTCTGCTATTCCCGCTGATCAGGCAGATGCCGTGCATCATGAAATTGCAAGCCAGGTTAGCAATGGTTTAGCAGGCAATATGCGTGCAGAGGGCGGTATTGGCGGACTTTTATCTAAGTTACAAGGCGGTATTGCCTCTGGTAGTCCTATAACCAGTGCTATTGAAGGAGGATTGGTAAGTAGCCTGGCCAGCAAATTTGGATTATCGCCTGCAATTACAGGTGCTATTGCCGGAGCTTTGCCTGGTTTATTGCAAAAGTTTGCAAGCAAGGCGGCTGACCCTAATGACAACAGTATCACAACCGAGAGCATAACGAACTCTTTGTCTAAACTTGGCTCGGGTGGTTTAGGCAGCCTGTTTAAATAGGCTAAGATAAATGGTTATGTCAACAAATAAGAAATGTTGGTGGAAAGACGAACCTTTTTTATTTGTTGACATTATAGTTTGAGTCTTCTACCTTATCAGATAAATAGTACCGGGCCCTGCCTCACTCTTTAGGTCACCATAAACTTCCGTTCTTTATTTCATGAAAATATCTATACTTTTTCCAAATCTATAATTGAGCGCATATATATATCCGTTATTGTTTTACTAAAAGAAGTATTATAATCAGTGAGAGGTATGATACTATTTTGCCCTCACTATTAAAGGCTACCGTTACCAAACATTTTTTCTTAAGTGAAAGGTTCCAACCCTGAAAATGATTATAAATTAGTTAAAGCCGGGAAAGCCTTAATTGTAGCCTTATTGAAGGAGAAGGCGTTCGGAAATGATGCGAAGCACGTTTCTGAACGGAGGTGGTTGAAGCGGAATGCTGAATAATAATATAAGTTGCTGAAGCTCGAACACTATTTGTCGGCGACACTCCGCCGCAACCACGCCCGTTGGATTCCGTGATGCGCAACGGAATCCAACATCCCCTTGAATGAGGCTACCGTTAGGCCACTTCTTTTCTTTTGTTACACGAAAATTCCAACTCTTATATTTGTTGTAAACCGGACAAAGCCCTGTTAGGGCTTACCCACAGTTTTCCATGACTAAACATACTGCAATTTGTATTTACAAGGAAGAACTGTCTGAGGCTGTTTGGGTACTTCATGATGAGGTGCTGGCTTGCGAAGGTCTCCTCTTCGCAAGTCGCGCATCAAACTAACACAAAAAAGTTTATCTTAATGATTTGAAATTGCGTTTGTTTCAACTACCTGTATTCTATAATTGAAACTGTTTAAAATATATTACTTGCTATGGAACCATGTTCTTATAAATTATTAAAATATAATATTCTATTATTGTTTACAGGTTTAATTTTTTGTATTCTGATGCTTATCGCTTGCAAAGATCCAAACAAACAAGTAGTAACACAAAGTTTTGTAAGAACGGTAATCGATACCAATCCTCCCGTTACAGCGCTATCTCCTGAGGCCAGCATGAAAAAAATCCAGCTACCGCCTCATTATCATGTCGAACTGGTAGCCAGCGAACCTATGATCCAGGAACCGGTAGCAATTGCCTGGGATGGCAATGGCAGGATGTTCGTGGCAGAGATGAACACATTTATGAAAGATGCAAAAGCCACAGGGGAATACGAACCTGCCAGCAGGATCAAACTGCTGGACGATACAGACGGCGACGGCAGGATGGACAAATCAACCATTTTTATTGACAGCCTCCTGCTTCCGCGAGTAATCCTGCCCGTTGGAGATCAACTACTGGTAGGCGTTACCAATATTCAACATATCTGGAGCTACCGGGATACCAATGGTGACGGTAAAGCTGATGAAAAGAAAATTGTTTTCAAAAATGATGTATTGGATGTTCGAAACCTGGAACATCAAAATGGAGGGTTATTATGGAACCTTGACAACTGGATATATCCCACCCGCGATAACCTTCGATATAAATTTAAAAATGGAGTACTCTTAGCAGACACGATGGTTGATAACATGATCGGCCAATGGGGATTAACCACTGACAATTATGGCCGCCTGTTTTATTCAGAAGCAGGACCAGGT
This sequence comes from Chitinophagaceae bacterium, assembly GCA_039921525.1. Taxonomy (GTDB): domain Bacteria; phylum Bacteroidota; class Bacteroidia; order Chitinophagales; family Chitinophagaceae; genus JADCRZ01. The sequence goes on from JBDSBP010000313.1 coordinate 4,455, forward strand.
TTGCCAGCGGTTCAATTTCAACAAATGCCGGCTTACGGCGCTTTGAATTTTAACGACCAGTATACGGAAGAATTTGCAACTACCTGGCCAATCATCGGCAACCTGGATGCACAGGGCGGCAGAGAGGCCCTTCGTACGGAAGATAATACATTGAAGAAATTTACTGCCGGTTGCGGTCAGTCGATTTTCCGCGGAGACCGCTTGCCACCCGACATGCAGGGAAATTATTTCATTCCTGAACCTGTTGCAAGAGTTGTAAAACGTGGAAAAATAATCAATAAGGATGGAAAGATCTATATTGAAGATGTTTACAAACGGCAGGACTGGCTGGGGTCTGCCGATATGAATTTCCGCCCGATTAATACCTACACGGGGCCAGACGGATGTTTTTATATTGTTGATATGTACCATGGCATCATCCAGGAAAGTGAATGGACCAAACCAGCATCTTACCTTGGTAAAATCATTGAAGAAAAAGAAATTTTTAAGAATAAAGGAATGGGGCGAATCTATCGTATAGTTCACGATGATTACAAACGCGATGATCGTCGTCCAAATATGCTGAATGAACCTGCAGGCAAACTCATCACTTACCTGGATCATCCCAATGGCTGGTGGCGCGATAATGCACAAGTGCTTCTTATTGTGCGGAACGACCGGTCCGTAATTCCATCTTTGAAACAGAAGGTTATGGGTGAACAAGCTTCTTTAGAAAAAAAGCCAGGTCATCTTGGGCGCATTCATGCACTTTGGACCCTGGATGGATTAGACGCAATGGATACAAGTGTACTGTTCCATGCACTTAACGATGCTGAGCCAGAAATAAGAAAAGCGGCAGTATGGATCAGCGAAATGTACATTAGAAAGAATGATAAAAAAGTTATGGCGAAGCTGGCATCTATGAAAGATGATACGAGTGCCGATGTTCGATCCCAGATTTATCTATCGCTTCGCACCAACAAATCAGATCAGGCGCAGGATGTCCTAAAAAAGTTATTGTCTGCTAATAAAAGTAACCAGTTAATTCAATTTTCCCATTCAACATTTATTGAAGTGCAAAAAATGCTCGAAGCCGAAAAAAAGCGAACCAATAATCTTTCTCCGGAGTACAGAAACCTGGTCATCAAAGGCGCTACTATTTTTAAACAGCTTTGCGCTGGCTGTCACGGTGCAGATGGCAAAGGAATATTAATAGGTGGCAAAGTCATGCCGGCCCCTCCGTTAGTGGGCTCGCCCCGTGTGAAGGGAGATAAAACACTCATAATACAATTGTTGTTGAATGGATTAAAAGGACCGGTAGATGGGAAAAATTATCCTGACATGATGCCGTCGATGGCAGTGAATGACGATGAATGGATAGCCTCCGTATTAAGTTATATACGTAACAGTGGCGAACTTAAAAACAATGCATCAGTAGTCACAAAAGAAGAAGTCAAAAATGTGCGTGCCACCACGCCAAAAATACCGGGAATGACCATGCAGGAGCTTGAGATTTTTAAGTTAGGTCGTGCCGAAAAGAAAGGAGGCGAGCTGCGTGTTAAGTAAAAATATTTCCATGAAAGTAACCGGTAAATATATTTTTGTTGTTTGCGGGATAGTTTTATCCGGCTCATTGGTTGTAGCACAGCCCTCCGCTTATACCAATCCGTTAGGAATGGAATTTGTGCTGATTAAACCCGGGAGCTTTGTTTTAGGAAGATTTCAGCCGACATATCCCAAACCCAATGAAGATACCAGCGATAGTAAAAAGGCTGTATGGGAAAGAGGATATAACGCACAGGTGAATGCGTTGGCAGAGAAGCTGGCAACACAGGATGCCAAAGCCGGCTTTACCGTTACCATCCAATCGCCTTTTTATATCGGGAAATATGAAGTAACACAGGCGCAGTGGAAAAAGGTTATGGGCTCTAATCCTTCTATCTTCAAGGTTGATAAAGTGGAGGATGATGCTGACCAGCATCCTGTTGATAATGTAACATGGAAAGAGGTGCAACTTTTTTTAAAAAAATTGAATGCCACGAACAAAAGTTATGTATATCGTTTACCCACTGAGTTTGAATGGGAATACGCGGCCCGCGCAGGTGCGGAAGATGACATTCCCTGGTCGGAGATCCGTTTATCGGCACAGATCGGCACACGCACCACGCAGAAGGCAGGTCAAAAGAACCCGAATGCCTGGGGACTGTATGATATGCTTGGCAATGTATGGGAATGGGTGCAGGATTATTATAATGAAAAGATCTTTGCCGATCCAATGCCGCCAAAATCGGGCAAGGAGCACGTGCTTAAAGGTGCCTCCTTTGTAGGCGATGTAAAAAACGCTACTTACATGACACACGCCGCAGGTCCGGGAAATAAATGGGATGTGGGATTTCGGTTAGTAATGCAGACGAGGAAATAATGGTTAATTGTAAATGGGCAATACGTCGCATAAAACCTATAAGGTTTGCCATTTTAGTAACGGGCACTTCGGGTTCAAACCTTAAAGGTTTCAACAGGTTGTAACCGAAAAATGACAACTTTAATTCAAAAACTTTCACTAAATAATTAACCATTAACAATTAACAATTAACCATTAACCATTAACAACTAACCATTATATAAAGGTTACTTATGAAATCAAAAATATTCAGCGCTATCTTATCCTTTCTGCTAACCAATTCGTCTTTTGCGCAGACTAGCATAATTCCGGAAGGCTTCACGCCCCTATTCAATGGAAAAGACCTTACAGGCTGGCATATCAGTCGCACCACCCACCAGGGCACTACTCCGAACGTCCACGTGGAAAACAACGAGATCATCCTGAAGCAGCATCCTTATGGCCAGGGAGGTATATTGCTCTCCAATAAAAAATACAAAAATTTTGAATTATATCTCGAAGTAAAAATTGATTCATTTT
>JBDSBP010000314.1:0-4728 GCA_039921525.1 Chitinophagaceae bacterium
AGAAGCTGTTCCCGGTGATTATTTGTTTGAGAGCAAAACAGGTGATCCATTATCTCGCGCCGGCGTTTCCTGGATTGTGGAAAGAGGCCGCAAGAAGAGCCAGAATTACTAAAGACATTCACCCTCAGACGCTACGCCACAGCTATGCCACACATCTGCTGGAACAGGGAGTGAATATTCTGATTATCAAAGAGCTTCTGGGGCATGCCTACATACAGTCAACCATGGTTTATTTCGCCGCCAAATTAAGTATGACTTTCTTTTTTTAATGGTGCATTAAGGACTCTGATACATTTTCAGTTCAAATAATTGGTTTAAATTTCACATAATGAATGGTTGAGTTATACAACATTAGTCGTCATTTGTAAATGAGTGAATGGTGAAATAAAAGAAGTGTTGATGCATCTCTGTGTAATAGCTTTGTTACAAAGACATGCCTGGAGGATTCACGGAGATATACCGAGGCACCCTGTGATCAATTGATGCAAGCAGACTTAAGTGCAAGAAATATCATCGCAAATGAATAAATATTGTGAACTATTTACATGGGCGATGCAAGAGGCAGTCTCTTCTTCTCCACTTTCAGCACAACAAAAATTACCAATATTGATAATAAATTTAATAATAAATAACTGTATGATAAATTACGTTCATCCCTTGCGGGAATAAAATACACAATTCCGTAACTTAATACAGATATGGTAACATAACTTATCCCACCCGCAAGCCCGCCGGCAATCCCGGCATTTTGGGGGAACCTGCTTAAGCTATGGGCAAAATAGATGTTATAATTATACCCGGTTGTTGCATGAATGATGAACACAAAAAACATAAGCATGTACAAATTAAAAATAAAACCAAGGCATACTACCATGGAAATAATAAAGAGAAATTGCAAGAACAAATTAATGACAAGTTTTTTATAGAAGGGTTGCTTTATAGTTACCTTTCCTGCAAATCCTCCTGTCATCCATGCAAGTCCTGATATTAACGAACAGTATCCCGCAAGAACGGGGGATCCAGAAAAATGATGTTCGACGATATACGAACCTGTCATATTGAATACCATAACCAGGCTGTATGAAAGCCCCAGCATGACCAGGCCCAGTGTAAAGCTGGCTGTTCTTATCATCTTTACATAAATACGGCTAACAGTAGAAAAATTGAATTCAGTGCGGTTCCTGATTGTTTCCCCGCTAAAAACAAATTCAAGAACAGCAATAATACCCGCGAAGACAGCTAAAAAATAAAAATTCGATCTCCAGCCAAATGAAGCCTGCAGGTAACCGCCAAAAAAAGGTGCTAATATTGGTCCTGCCGACCAAATAATGGTAAAAATGCTTAAGTAAAATTTTAATTGATCTCCTGTAAATACATCGACAAAGTAAGCCCTCTTTGCCACAATAATTAAGGCTATGGAGACGCCGTGTACAATCCGCATCAGGTAAATGAGGTAGATATTACTGGTTGTCGCAATCACCAAACATGATATACAAAAAACGATTAGTGCCCCAAGGCCTAAATAATAACGTCCGAAGCTATCAATAAAACTCCCTGCAAATAGCTGAAAAATACCATAGCTGATTAAGAACAGGCTGAGTGTAAGTTGCACCTGGTTGTTACTGATGCCAAGATCAGATCCCATATGTGGTAACGAAGGAATATAAATATCCGTTGCAAAACCCGAAAGAGGAAGAATTGCCAGCGCTAAATAAGTTGCTATCCGTCCATTTTTTTCTTTTATCCTTTTATATCCTGCACTTTCTGTTAACATTTTTTGCACTTTTGTTTAAACTGCTATCTGCCGGTAAATTCAACATGCTGACCTTCATTCCGCGGACAAATGTACGTTCAAACTTCCTCAACATCAGGTGGTCAAAATTGGAGATTTTCGAGTGAGTTGTATTTTAACTTTCAAACTTATACGAGAGCAGTTAAATTTTCATTCATCCAAATTAAATTCTGATGGTAAAGTCAAGCCGCTACTCTCTGTGGAATTGAAGGGTATAGTTGTTACCATAATAATAATTTGTATTAAATAAAAATCAAACAATGTCTTTGTTACACTGAGATGCACGAATATATTTGTTACACAGGACGACACAATTAGTCTGGAGGTCATCCCTAAATCACCCCCCCCGTTCCAGCCTTCGGATGAAAGGTCCCCTCCTTAAATAAGGCTGCCGTTAGACACATCTTCAGATTAAAAGCAGGAAAGTTCATGGAAGACTTTACTATTTTGCAACTTGATTTTTTTTACATGTCAGCGAAGTGCTTCAACCTTCCTGATTAAAAACATCTTGCGCGCTTCCCCTGAAATCTCTACAATGCGAGCTGTCTGCATCTTAGAGATTTCAGTTCAAAGCGCCGTAACATGCATCTATGCGAAGTAGCTGTGGCGCTTTGGCTGAAATGACAGGAATTCTTTTAGCCACTTAAAAAAATCCTTTTCTGCTTTAAAACCGATATGCTGACTTATTTATTATCCATGCCCGGCATGAAAATATAATCGCCCTCGCCAAGCCTGGCTTCCTTATAATTGGCTGTTTTACCAAAAGTTAGCCCGGAAGTGCTTATAATTTCATCGTTGTATGTATAAAATTCCAGGGATAATTCATAGCCATAAAATTTGGCTTCAGTAAAAACCTGAAGCGGACCTGCCAGGTCCAATATTTCAATAAATGGAGGGATTATAAAAGCGAATTTTTTCATGCGTTTATGTTTGCTTTAAAGATTATGGCGAAGGTAGCCGGTAATTAGCCCAATAAACAGGACAGTATAGTGACGAAAAGAGACAGACAATTAAAATACATTGAAGAAATTATATTCCAGGCGAATAAAAAAAACCATTCGCGGCAGTTCTTAACAAAGTAGTGCATAATTCTTTTCTGTAACCTATATCCACTCTGCTTTGACTATTGAATATCAGTTGTGCGGAGGAAACAATATCCATGTAGTATTTCCCTGACCCCGTATTCACCTGACTTAAGAACTCCATCATAAGATTAATGTTTGTTTGCCTGTAATCTTTGTATTCTTTTGGTAACATTAATTTTCCGATGGAAAACGAATAGTTGATGGCTTTACTTTCTTTCAAACTGTATATAAACTTGTTGTTATTGCCATTATCTATAGCGTTTAGAAATGAAACAGCGGATGACAAAGCGACCTTGCGCAACAATTGAGTAGCAATTACGCCAAACTCCGCGCAGGTATTATGACCATACATACTAATTTCTTCCTGGTGAATATCGCTATTATTAGTGCTGATTCTTCCAAACGCAGCCATTCGGAAATGCCTTTGTACAGCGCCCTTACTCAAAAACCGATACTTTGCAAAAATGCTCCCTCCTTCCGCCCTTAAACCTCACTACGGTTACTAAAAAAAATATTGCCACCTATCATAAAGGTTTTAGAAATACCTGCCAATACTCCGGGAATAAGGTGATAGTTTATTCGGGTACTGTTTAATTCATCCATGATGGAATTATCCACTCTAAAAGCAATGCTTCCTACAGCCTTATTACTGGCAGGTTCGGTTGCTGAAAACAATTCCTGGACATGGCAGGATATTGAGAGAAAAAGCAGGGCCATTATTAAAATAACGTTCATTTTAGAAAAGTTTACAGTTAAAATATTTTATCAGACCGGTTGATTAAATCGTTGCATGATAAATACCTGGCGATGAAATTGGGAAACTTCCTTTTTTATATTTGCTGGAAGAAATAAATCCTTTATCTAATGGTTTTACCTGTTTGGCTCCATTTAAAGAACGATCTTTGAGATTTACAAAAAGCAAAGCATTGCTGCCGATTGTTATGGGTTCATTATCCCTTACCTGCACATTTTTGAAATAAATAGTAGCTACAAAACCGGAAACAGAAAAACCGGCATCTTCCACTTTCTTCTTTATCTTATCAAAATCAACATTGCTGTTTGTTTTACATGAAGTTTCTAAAGTGTAATTTTTAATGTCTGAATCAATTTTATCAATAAAATCAAGTGTTTTTAAAGCCTTGTTTATTGAACTGCTACACATACTGCAGGCAAGGCCGCTTGCCTGTAAATATACATTGGTGACCTGCGCTTTTGTTGATACAGAAATTAAAATGGCAATTAGAAAGAAAATGTTTTTCATTGTTGATTTGTTTTTACTATTAGTTATTATGATGTGTTGGTGCAAGGAGCTATTCCTGTTTAATTTAATATTCTGCATTTAAACCCGCGAATCCTTAGTCTTGATTTTTGATATCTGAAACAGGTTTAGCAGTTTGCCCGGTTCTATTTAAATATCAATTTATGTTTATTCATTTCAGGATGTGTAATTAATGAACAATTTTTAACAACAAATTTCCCTGGTCTTCACTATACAAAAAGCCAATATTTTGCTCGTTATTTTTTTTAATTACTTTGGTGTTAATTCCTTCTCTTTTTCCCCCCCTGTTTGGATCTATATCATTATCAGGCGGTCTCACTGTTTTATGATTTAGTTCAAGAATAATATATAAGGGAAATATTGTGATTAGGTTAAATACCTTTAATGCGAACACCATCTTTTTCATTTTATTTTATAATTAATTGTTTTTTAATGATGTAAAGGTATAATGGCTTCAAAAGCCCGGAAGGACGGCATGACGTCAAAAACAGACAATCATGACTTCATAATAATTGAATTTCGGACACGAAGAATTCCTTGTTAATTTTCTAAAAGGTTTGATTGAATTTAAT
>JBDSBP010000315.1:0-5307 GCA_039921525.1 Chitinophagaceae bacterium
TTAATTGGAAGAGGCAATCAAAATTCTGTGGGGAGATCGGTGTAATGGGGGATTTGGGTATGCATGTTATGCATATCCCAATCAGGCTGGGCTGGATACCTACTCAAGTTTACGCTCATCTGCAAAAAATCATCACGAAAAGGCCGGATGGAAAAGGCGGATGGAGTGAAAGTGATACCTGGAATAATGCGACCCTGTCTGCCTCTGTTAAAATAGAGAATAGTGATGTGCCAATGTCGCTTGAAATGAAGCGGTTAAAACCCGGTGAGACTAATTCATGGTATATTGAAATTTTGGGAAGAGAGGGTGGTGTACGATATAATACCAAGGATACAAAAGCACTATGGACCTTTAAACGTGAAAAGGAACAAGTATGGCAAAGAGTCGACCTTGGATTTCAGGTTGCTTTTCCAACAAGTACCGGCTCAATATTCGAACCTGGGTTCTCTGATTGCTTTTTGCAAATGCTGGCAGCATATTTTGCAGAGCGGGAAGGTTTCTTAAATGGCCGTTTTGGATGTGTTACCCCCGAAGAAGCGCTGATGAGCCACCGGTTATTTGATGCCGCTTTAAAATCCCATGATACTAAATCTGTTGTGGATGTAGTATAACCCAAATGTTACGTATTAAAACAAATTGAAAATTGCTATCAAAAACTTGTAGAAAGGAAATCTATTCGATATGAAAAAAACTACAGGAACGGGTATTTTGGCAGGAGGCAACTGGATCATTGATAATGTGAAGATTGTTGACGTCTATCCAAAAGAAGAGAAACTGGCGAATATCCTCCGGGAAAGTACCAGTAATGGTGGTGCTCCGTACAATGTTTTAAAAGCCATACGCAAGATGGGCTTCCCCTTCCCGCTTCAGGGAATTGGAGCTATCGGAAATGATGAAAGAGGAGAATTTATTTTAAAAGACTGCCGGGAGCTTAAAATTGATTCGAGCCTGATTAAAAAAGTAGAGCATTCCAATACTTCCTACACCGATGTTATGACCGTTCATGGAACCGGCAGGCGAACTTTTTTCCATTCAAGGGGTGCAAATGCTTTTTTAGACGAGTCTTATTTTAATTTTTCAGCCTGTAATGCGAAGGCATTTCATTTAGGGTACCTGCTGTTGCTGGATAAACTGGATATAATCGATGACGATGGTTTAACCGGAGCGGCAAAAGTACTGAGAGATGCCAGGCAATCCGGCATGATCACCTCTGCAGATTTGGTAAGTGAGCAGTCTGAAAGATTTAGAAATATTATTCCATTATCGCTACAATTTATTGATATTCTGTTTGTCAATGAATTCGAAGCGAAAATGCTCACAGGAATTGAAATGTTTGATAATGCTGGAGAATTTTCTCTATCAAGCGCTTATAAGGCAGCAGATGCTATTTTAAATATGGGGGTTCAGAACTGGATAATCATTCATTTTCCCAAAGGGGCGATCGCACAGAATAAAAAGGGGGAGAAATTGTATCAGCCCTGTGTGAATGTGCCGGTGGAGAAAATTAAAGGATCTGTAGGTGCAGGCGATGCTTTCGCTGCCGGCGTTTTAGCTGGAGTGCACGAAGACTGGACGATGGCCCAAAGCCTTTTATTGGGCGTCAATGTCGCTGCTGCCAGTCTGATGGATGCCAGTTCCTCAGAAAGTATTGTTTCATGGCAGGAGTGCCTGAAATTAGGCGAGGCTACAGGTTATAATGAAAATTAATTTCGACCAGGGCTGTAACAATCCATTCGGAATGCATGCTTATTTATTCCATGTTATATTGACAAAGCCTGAAGCTTTTTTCAAAAAATTTTTCACCATAGGCTTAACCAATGGCGGTTACGATATCCCCCTACATCGGAGCAGCATCAGGTGGGGCGCTATGAAACATGGTTAAGTATTCATAAAGTAGAAAAGGAGGCCTCCCGAAAAATAGTGACAGAAATTCTTAATCTTTTTAATCAGGTGAAGAAATAGAATATTTTTTACTTGCTCTCTTCCTGTGTCGTTACTGATCCGGCTCATTCAATTCTGATACGGAATTGAATCTTCAAAGAATATCGACCCGTTGACTGTTTCTTAAGGGTGATAATATAATATTGGTATTGTCGAAATAAGTATTGGTTGGAGTCTTAATTGAAGGTTAGATTTGATTAAAACAATGCATTTTAACAAGGCTGATCGTAAACAGCATTCGAATATGATCGGTCCCTGTTAAGTTTTTCTGTTCCAAATTGAAAGCCAGAAAACAGTGAGCTGTGATAGCTTATTTAGAGAAGTAATTTTCCAAAAGTAAAATCTAATTGGCAACCTTCATTCTTTTTTCCCGTTGCGGCTATCAGAAGGTGAAATGAGGGTGGAAGCTGCGATAAATTTGTTAGCGAGATCAGGGAGGCAGATCATTAGCTTAGATAATAATACATCTTCAATCAGCTTGTTTTAAATGTGAACTTGCTATAAAAAGGATAAATATGGAAAAAATACCTAAATTTCTTAATCATGGCGCTGCTGCGAAAGTTCGAATACTGATTTTCAGTACTTTACTTATACTGTATTTTGATTCCCGCCTTTGTGCGCAAAATGCGACGTTCCGGGCTGGGGCATCTACTGCCAATATTACTCCACCTTTGGGTTCAGGTTTGGTGGGCAATTTTGGTGTTCCGCCCCCTGCAAATTATGTGCATGACGAATTGCACGCCCGTAGTCTCATTCTGGATGACGGGACAACAAAGCTGGTTTTTGTAGTGGTAGATAATGTGGGTGTTATTCGTGAAGTATTTGATGAGGCCAAGCGATTGATCTTTGAAGAAACAAAAATCCCTTCAGCCCAGGTACTTATTTCTTCAGACCATACGCATTCTGCAAGCAGTGCCAGCGGAATAGGTAGCTTAAGAGGCGAATGGCATGCGGGCAGGCCTCTTGATGACTACCAGCGCTTTCTCGTTCGCCGTATTGCAGATGGTGTGCGGGTAGCATTGAATAATCTGGAACCTGCCCGGATCGGTTGGGGTGTAGGCAACGTACCTCAGCATCTTTTTAACCGGCGTTGGAAAATGAAATCTCTGGTGACCAATCCTTTCGGTGGGAAAGATCAGGTTCAGATGAATCCCGGAATCGGTAATCCAAACCTGGTAGAACCAGCCGGCGCTACAGATCCTCAGGTTTCATTTATTTCTGTACAATCTCTGAAGCAGCGTCCAATCGGCATACTTGCTAATTACTCTTTGCACTATGTAGGAGGAGTTCCCCGTGACCATATTTCAGCAGATTATTTTGCTGTTTTTGCAGACCGTATCCAGGAATTCTTAAAAGCTGACCGTCAGGATCCTCCATTTGTAGGTATAATGTCGAATGGTACGTCGGGAGATGTAAATAATATCAATTTTCGTGGCCCGGCAGAAAAACATGAACCTTATGGCAAGATGCGTATCGTTGCCAATGACGTGGCTGCGGAAGTGATGCGGGTATACCAGACCATACAGTATAAAGACTGGGTTCCCTTGCGCGCTGCTCAGTCGGAACTGAATTTGAAAGTTCGCCGGCCCACTCCTGATATGCTTGCTTATGCGCAAAAGGTCCTTGCAAAACCTGACACAGAAACACCTGTACACCCGCTGGAGAAAACCTATGCCGAACGAACTATTCAAATGAATGGATGGCCAGAGAATATTGATGTGCCTATGCAGGCCTTTCGAATCGGAGAATTGGGTGTATCTGCTATTCCGTTCGAGGTTTTTACAGAAATTGGCCTGGAAATCAAAGTACGAAGTCCTTTCAAACCTTCCTTTACTATTGAATTAGCCAATGGCAGCTATGGATATTTGCCTTCTCCCGAACAACATCAGGTTGGAGGGTATGAAACCTGGCTAGGTACAAATAAAGTAGAAATTGAAGCTTCCAGAAAAATAGTAACTGAAATCCTTAGACTTTTCAACCTGGTAAAACAATGAAACCATCCTGATTTTGCCAAAACCCGCACGGTTATGATTATCAAATCATGATAACCCAGCCTGGCGCAGGCAGGTTTATCACCATACAAACAAAAAATAAACAGATGAAAAAAGTTCTAACACTGATCACTTCCTGCCTGATTGCCTTGTCGGCAATGGCCGCGGATGGACCTAAACCAGTGCCATTTTTTAAAGCCGGCTTTGCTGAAAAGGATATAACGCCAGACATCGGCATGGAATCTCCGGGTAATTATGGAAAGGCTCATCATAAAACCTTTCACGACCCCTGTAAAGTTCGCGCTGTAGTCTTTGATGATGGACAGAAGCGGGTGGCCCTGGTGGGCATAGATCTGCTCTTTGTAACCCGACACCTGGTGCAGGAAGTACGTGCTGAGATTCAGAAACGTTGCGGTATTCAGCCCGACGCGATAATGATTGGTGCATCTCATTCTCATTCATCCGGCCCGATCGGCATGGGGGAACCAGGAGATTTTGATAAGGCTTCGCCATTGGTGAAGGATCTGGTCAACAACCATTCTATTATCTCTAATGCGGGTTATACTCAGATTCTTAAGAAGCAGATAGTAGATGCTGTCGTGCTTGCGAATGAGAACCGGGCTGATGCCAGATTAGCAGTTGGAAATGGCCATGAGGACAAGGTTTCGTTCAACCGCCGTTTACGGATGAAGAACGGACTCAGCTTTTCCCATCCGGGAGCAGGGAACCCTGATATCATCGACTATGCTGGTCCAATTGATCCGCAGGTAGGCACCGTTGGTGTATGGGACTTAAAAGGCAACTTGCTGGGTACGGTAGTGAATTTTTCATGTCATGCTACTACTAGTCCTGGGGGTATTTCGTCTAGTTGGATTGGTTCCATGGAAAAAACGATCCGCGGGGCAACTGGAAATGCGGCGCTGCCTGTAGTATTTATGCAGGGTGCTTGTGGTGATATCACCCAGGTGGATAACCTGACCAAATTTCAAAATCCGTCAGCAGAAGATTGGTGGGAAATCGTCGGGGGACGTGTTGGTGCTGAGGCATTCAAAACATTACTGCTCATTCGCCAGGGTGCGGGGAGTGAGATACCAGTGGATTCCAGGCAGCGGGTTTGGACGGTTAAACGACGCATACCTGCACCGGAGAAAGTTAAGCAGGCATTGGAGCTTGTCAGGCAAGGCCCGGAAAAGTCAGGTACGACAGAATGGACTTTTGCAAAGGAAACGCTGGTATTGGATGCCGTCATAAAAGCCAGGCCTTTAGTTGAAGTTGAAGTGCAGGCCATCCAGGTCGGTCCAATGGTATTTGTATCCAATCCTGCAGAGTATTTTGTTCAGTTTGGGCTAGATATCAAAGCAGGAAGTAAGTTTCC
>JBDSBP010000316.1:0-15328 GCA_039921525.1 Chitinophagaceae bacterium
AAAATATATCCTTCATCAAAGGAAGCTTTTAAAAATGCGAAAGCCATTCGCCTGGTAGAACCCGGTAATACAAACGAATACGAAGCCTACTACCAGGATTGGCTGAAGTTTTTGAAGAAGCAATTGGGTGTTTGAGGAAGGCATTCAGCGGTCAGCTATCAGCTATCAGCTTTTTACCCTCTATTATAGTAGGTCTCTGATATTGAGATACATTTAATAAAAAAAAATATTAGTATTACAAATTTCTTAAAAGAACTAAAAATTTTGTAATCAGCTGATAGCTGATAGCCAAAAGCCCAAATTAAAGACATCTTAAACATAAACACACAACCATGGCAAATATTGTAACCGGCGACAAAGAGTTTTTTCAGGGTATAAACCAGGTAAAATACGAGGGTCCGCAAAGTGATAATCCAGGGGCTTTCCAGTGGTATGATGAGAATAAAATAGTGGCAGGGAAGACCATGAAAGAGTATTTGAAATTTTCCTGCGCTTACTGGCATTCTTTCTGTGGAGATGGGTCGGATCCATTTGGAGGCCGCACATTATTGTTCCCATGGAGTGAAAAAAGCGACGCCGTAGAAAGAGCGAAAGATAAAATGGATGCGGCTTTTGAATTCATCACCAAAATGAATTTACCCTATTATTGTTTTCATGATGTCGATGTGGTTGATTATACCAATGATGTAGTTGATAATGAACGCAGGTTACAGGCAATGGTAGACTATGCTAAAGAAAAACAAGCCGCCAGTGGGGTAAAATTACTTTGGGGAACCGCTAATTTATTTTCGCACCGCAGGTATATGAATGGTGCTTCTACTAATCCTGATTTTCATGTGCTTGCTCATGGTGGAGCTCAGGTTAAAGCGGCATTAGATGCCACTATTGCCTTAGGCGGAGAAAACTATGTATTCTGGGGAGGACGCGAAGGGTATATGAGCTTGTTAAATACCAACATGAAAAGAGAACAGGAACATTTTGCAAAATTTCTCCACGCTTCAAAAGATTATGCCAGGAAGAATGGTTTTAAAGGAACATTTTTCATTGAACCAAAACCTTGTGAACCTACCAAACATCAATACGATTACGACAGCGCCACCGTTATCAATTTTCTACGCCAGTTCGACCTGTTGAACGATTTTAAATTGAACCTGGAGGTGAATCATGCAACCCTTGCTGGTCATACCTTCCAGCATGAGTTACAGGTGGCCGCAGATGCAGGTATGCTGGGTTCTATGGATGCAAACCGTGGTGATTACCAGAATGGCTGGGATACTGACCAGTTTCCCAACAATATCAATGAACTGGTAGAAGCAATGCTGGTAGTTGTTGAAGCCGGTGGCGTGAAAGGGGGTGGTATCAATTTCGATGCAAAAATCAGGAGGAATTCCACAGATAGAAACGATCTTTTCTACGCTCATATCGGTGGAATGGACATTTTTGCCAGGGCATTAATCATTGCCGACAGCATCCTTCAGCAATCGGAGTATAAAAAACTCCGCACGGAACGGTATGCCTCCTACGATAACGGAAAAGGAAAAGAATTTGAAGAAGGAAAACTGGGCCTGGAAGATCTTCGGGCATATGCCATAGAAAACGGTGAACCCGAAACCAGGAGTGGCAAACAAGAATATTTTGAGAACCTTATCAACAGGTATATCAAATAAATCATCCGGTAATTCGTTGATCACAGAGTCAGGGAGAAACGGTATGTTTCTCCCTGACTATCTTTTCTATGCATTGCAAAATCCAATTGCTATTTGGCAAATTATAATCGGCGGCATCTAATTGATTGGTCAATTCAGGTGATGGCTTGTGCATAATTTAAATTCCAGATATTGTGGGATGTATTGCCATAAGTTAAGCAGGATTTAACGTATTAAACCTTATAGTAAATAGATGATTTCAGTTCTTAAATGGCATGTTGTTTACACTAAACCACGATGGGAAAAAAAAGTGGCCGAATTCCTTACCAGGCAGGGTATAGAGAATTATTGTCCATTAAACAAAGTATGGCGGCAGTGGAGCGACCGTAAAAAACTGGTGTACGAACCGCTTTTCAAATCCTACGTATTTGTGCGTATTGAAGTGGTGGATCAATCCAAAGTCAGGGAAATTTTCGGTATTCTCAATTTTTTAAATTGGCTTGGCAAACCGGCCGTCATCCGCAATGAAGAAATTGAACTGGTAAAACAATTTCTTAATGACCATGATAATATACAAACCCAGAAATGCGCCATAAAAGTAAATGATACCGTTCGAATAACGAGCGGTCCATTTAGCTTCCAAAAAGGAAATGTAATGGAAGTGAGGAATAATGCAATAAAAATATTTCTTCCCTCGCTTGGTTATCAAATGATTGCAGAAATTAAGAAAACAAATGTGGAGGTAGTTGAAAAAATAAACGATGATCAGCATAGCTAGTGTCGTGTCGGGTGTAACCTGGCGCTTTGGCTATCAGCCTTAAGCTATCAGCTATCAGGAGGAAACTAATTCTGGCATTGTTTTGCTGATAGCTGGTTGCTGATAGCTGATAGCCATTATAACCGACAGTTTCTGTTTGACATGACACCAGCTTTGTATGATTTTAAAATATAGCTAATAGCCTCACCCTGTTGCCGTTAACAAAATTTTTTAGCCTGCTTTTGGATCCCCGTAGCGGCTGTTGAAAGGTCTTTTGAACGGGTTTATCTTAACCAGTAATACCTTTAATTCGTTACTTGCCAGGCCTTTGTTATTCTGGTACGGTTCTGGAAGAGATTAAAATAAATGAACGCTATACAATCTCCGAATTTCATTTCGGTTATAATACCCCATTAAATGTCGCTTGGCTGTTGATTTAATGCTGAATGATTTCGATCAAATTTATAATCTATAATAGTTGCAGGTTATACTTGATGCTGAAGTTTATGCGTTAGCTAATAAAATATCAGGTCATTATAAATTATATTGCATTTTAGGCATACTGACTTATGAGAAAACTAAAATTTCTTTTTGGACTCGCTATTTTCATTTCTGAAATAGCTGTTGCCCAAAAGGAATTGAATAATTGGTTTTTTGGTAAGAATGCTGCATTAAACTTCGGATCCGGCGCGCCTGTTTTCACCCCGGGCAGTGCGCTTGTTTCCCCGGCAGGCTGCTCTTCAATCAGCGACAATCAGGGCAATCTTCTATTTTACTCAAATGGTGTAACTGTCTGGAATCGAAATCACCAGCCAATGCCAAATGGTACCGGCCTCGATGGCGATGCCGGTGCTACCCAGTCTGTGCTAATTACTTTTCATCCCGGTAATGCTAACTTATATTACGTTTTTACAATGGATAAGGCTGGGGGCGCTAATGGATTACGATATTCACTGGTTGATATGAGCTTGAATGGAGGCCTTGGCGATGTTGACGGTACTCAAAAAAATGTTGTTTTTAATCTGCTAGGCTCTGAAAAAATAGGAGCTGTTAAACACCGGAATGGAAGGGACATCTGGTTAGTAGTCCCCTTCGCAAATTCAAATAGTTTTTTCGTATACCTGATCGATTGTACGGGATTGATCTCATTTCCCTATGTCTTCAACGTTGGAGGCGCCCTAAATTCGGCTGGCTATATGAAGTTTTCCCCGGACGGGAAAAAACTGGCAGTTGCAAACTTTGGCGATAATTTTGAAATACTCGATTTTGATAATTCCAACGGCGTTCTAAGCAATCCGCAGCTTATCCCAAGCGCTTTGCCCGGCCTCAATTGTGGCCCTTATGGCGTGGAATTTTCGCCTGACTCAAAATTATTGTATGTAACGGAAGCGTATACCTGTAAACCCAGCAATACGTATGATATTTACCAGTTCCGGTTAGATCCGCTTATTTCCAACACCGTTGCTTCCAGGGTATTGTTAGATGCTGGTAATACCAATATGGCCGGAGCCCTTCAGTTGGGTCCTGATAACAAAATTTACATTGCTTACGATGGGGCCAGCTACCTGGGAGCTATTAACAGTCCAAATACCTATGGGGTGGCTTGTAACTTAACAAAGTCAATTCTTTTGCAGGCTCCTTCAGCCAGTACACTTGGATTGCCGAATGCTATTGCAGGCTTTAAAAGAAATGCATTAGGAGAAGATACCACGATTTGTGGTTCATCCCTGACTTTAAAGTTAGATCTGCCGGCTACAACCTATTTATGGAGTGATGGGTCGGTGGCTGATTCATTATTGGTAACAGCAACCGGCAAATATTGGGTAGATATGATCAATATCAACCCGAACGGGGAGAGCTGTATGATCTCCGATACTGTTAATGTTGTTCTTCGGTCCCTACCTACCGTTAATTTGGGTAACGATACATCAGTCTGCCAGGGTAAATTTCCACTATTGCTTGCACCATCGGTTCCCGGGGCCAGTTTCTTGTGGCAGGATAGTTCAACGAATGCTACATTTTCGGCGAGCGGGCAGGGGCTTTACTGGTTACAGGTTAGCTTGGGTAATTGTACGGCACGCGATTCCATCGACATAACCAGCGCGATAGTAACACCGTTTAATCTCGGCACAGATACAACCATTTGTTCCGGTGATTCACTATCACTTACAGCAAATGTTACTGCTGCCAGTTATATGTGGAACACAGGAGAAACCTCAAAAACCATAAAGGCAAAAGCGGCTGGAAAATATTGGTGCGAAGCCACTTATGCTTTTGGCTGTAGTTACACGGACAGTATTGAAATATTCATTAAACCGTCGCCCCTGGTAAATTTAGGCAACGACACAATACTATGTCAGAATCAATTCCCCTATCAGCTTAATCAGTCAATCCCTGGAGCTTCATATTTATGGCCGGATGGTTCAAGTGGCAATACGTTTACAATAAATGGATCGGGGGTATACTGGTTACGGGCCACACTCAACGGATGTACTACAACTGATAGTATTACTGTAAATTCAAACCCGATTAGTACATTTAACCTGGGTGCTGACACTGTTGTTTGCACAAACAAACCTTTAGTATTAACTGTTAACCCGGCATTCATAACTTACAAGTGGAGCAATGGGAACAATACAAATACAATCAATGTGAATACTTCGGGAAAATATTGGTGTGAAGTAAGTAATGGAAATGGCTGTGTTTCAAGCGACACCATCAACATTACTATTAACCCCCAGCCAGTTATTAACCTGGGAAACGATACTTCCGTTTGTCAGAATGCACTTCCTCTAACAATCGGGCAAACAGTCACAGGGGCTAGTTACGTATGGCAGGATGGATCGACCAATTCAACATTTTCAGTTACCGGATCTGGTACCTATTGGGTAAAGGCAACGATTAATGGTTGCTCAGCAAGTGATACTATTGTAATTTCAGCCCCTCCTTCATCCGTGTTTTCACTAGGGGCTGATACAACCATTTGTTCAACCGCTCCATACACCTTAAAAGCTAATATAACGGCAGCCAGCTATTTGTGGAACACAGGAGCTAATACCCAATCAATTACAGTAAGTAGCTCCGGGAAATACTGGTGTAAAGTAAACGCTGGAACGGCATGCAGCTTCAGTGACACGATTGAAATCACAATTTCATCACCTGTTATATTTTCATTGGGTAAGGATACCGTAATTTGTCAGAATGCACTTCCTCTAACAATCGGGCAAACAGTCACAGGGGCTAGTTACGTATGGCAGGATGGATCGACTAATTCAACATTTTCAGTTACCGGATCTGGTACCTATTGGGTAAAGGCAACGATTAATGGTTGTTCAGCAAGTGATACCATTTTTATTACTGCCTCGCCTTCATCTGTTTTCTCATTAGGGGCCGATACAACAATTTGCTCAACCGGCCCGTACACCTTAAAGGCTAATATAGCGGCAGGCAGTTATTTATGGAACTCAGGAGCAAATACACAGTCAATTACTATAAATAGTCGTGGTGTGTACTGGTGTGAAATAAATCGGGGCACAGGTTGCAGTTATAGCGATACCATAAAAGTGGAATTTGCACCTCCCATCGTTTTTTCCCTGGGTAAGGATACGCTTATATGCCAGAATACCCCGTTGTTATTAGATGTAACTAATTCGGGCGATACGTATTCCTGGCAGGATAATTCAAAACAGCCTCAATACCTTGTTACCAAAAGTGGTACTTATTACGTTGCAGTTACAAAGGGAGGTTGCACCAAATCCGATTCGATAGTGGTTACCTATGGAACACAGTTGTTACCTGATTTGGGAGTTGATAAAAGTATTTGCCCGGGTGAATCACTGTTGCTTGATCCCAATGTAACCGCAACTTCCTATTTATGGCAGGATGGAAGTACTAACAGAACATTCAGGGTAACGCAACCCGGAACCTATAAGGTGCAGGTAATAAGTCAATGTGGAATATCTACAGACGAAGTCATTGTCAGTACGGGTGCCTGTAAGCTTATGATCCCTAACGCCTTCGCCCCGGGTAAAGGCCCTAATAATACGTTCCGTGTTCTTAACGCGGTTGATTTGAAAGATTTTAATCTCCGGGTATTCAATCGTTGGGGCCAGCAGGTTTACAGCTCGTTTAAAGCCACCGACGGTTGGGATGGAAGATATAAAGGGATTGATCAACCTTCTGAGGCGTATATCTACACGTTATCATACACTGATGCTGGATCAGGGAAGAAAATCTCCCAAAAAGGAATTGTTATGCTGGTGAGATAGATAATTATATCCACGGCACAGGTGCGAAGGATATTCCTTCATTCTTTACAGAACATCTGGAGACTTTCGTTATTTTGTATATAATCGATAACTGGAAATAATTTAATATTTAATTCTACTTTGACAAGTCATGAAGTTTTCTGTTGAATTTGTTGCATCTCTGTGTAACAAATATATTACACAGAGGTACACGGAGAAGGCACAGAGATACACGGAGAGTTCATGGAGTTCCACGGAGCACCTCCGTGTATCTCGTGACCCTACGTGCATCTCTTTGTAACAAATATATTTCGTAGAGTTAAAGAACGAATCTTCAGAGAAAAATACCGGATCTGCCGGAAACCGATAGCGTAGCTTTATAGCCTTACATTGCACTTGTGGTAAATCAATACCACCTTATAAAAAAGCTGGTATGCAAAGAATACTGATCGTATGAAACAATTTAAAGTGGCAGTTATCGGGCTTGGTTATGTTGGCTTACCATTGGCCGTTGAGTTTGCCAGGAAATACAGCGTGGTCGGATTTGATATCAATAAAAAAAGAGTGCTGCAATTAAACGAAGGCGTTGATATAACCCTCGAAGTTAGCAATGATGACTTGAACGCTGTTTTAAAGAAGAAACCGGATGCTTCCATAGGTATTTATGTAAGCGATGAATTTGAGGTATTAAAAAACGCTGATTTTTATATTGTGACTGTGCCGACACCTGTTGATAAATACAACAGGCCAGACCTTACTTCATTATACCACGCGAGTGAAATGGTGGGTAACGTTTTAAAGAAAGGTGATATTGTAGTATATGAGTCAACAGTATATCCAGGGGTCACGGAAGAAGAATGTGTTCCCGTTTTGGAAAAGATCTCCGGCCTTGTTTTTAATAAAGACTTTTTTGTAGGGTATTCGCCGGAAAGAATCAACCCGGGAGATAAATTGCATACGGTAACTCAAATTAAAAAAGTTACTTCCGGCTCTACCCCTGAAACAGCGCAGATCGTTAATAATATGTACGCGAGTATTATTGCCGGTGGAACACATCTAGCCCCTTCCATAAAAGTGGCGGAAGCAGCCAAAGTTATTGAGAATGCCCAACGCGATATTAATATTGCTTTCATAAATGAATTGTGTAAAATTTTTAACAGGCTCGATATTGATACGGATGAAGTGTTGGCTGCCGCGGCAACAAAATGGAACTTCCTGCCCTTTAAGCCGGGATTGGTAGGCGGACATTGTATCGGTGTGGATCCTTATTACCTTGCGCAAAAAGCCATGGAAGTAGGCTATCACCCGGAAATTATACTTGCGGGTAGAAAGTTGAATGATGGAATGGGTACTTATGTGGCAGATGAAGTAATTAAATTGATGATCCGCAAAGGCATGCAAATAGTTGGCAGCAAAGCCCTGGTTATGGGTATTACATTTAAAGAAAATTGTCCGGATGTTAGAAATACAAAGGTGATTGATATTATACGGCAGCTGACAGAATATCATATCCAGGTAGATATTCATGATCCATGGGCCGATCCCGAAGCAGTGTGCCATGAATATGGTATCCGTAATTTAACAGAAATGCCCGAAGACAATCATTACGATGCAGTAATCCTGGCAGTAGCGCATAAACAATTCAATTACGAAATGATTAAAAAAGTATGTAATAAAAATTGTGTCTTGTTCGATGTTAAATCCATCCTGGATAAGGACCTCGTAGATGCGAGATTGTAATGTAAAATATGTTCAGCCATAATTATCATCAAAGAAATTTAGGGAGTGACCATTTTTTGGTAACCGGCGGAGCTGGCTTTATCGGCTCCAATATCGTTGAATATTTGCTTAACTATGGAGCCGGTAAGGTGCGTGTACTGGATAATTTGAGTACAGGTTTGCGGGAAAACTATAAAAGTTTTCAGGATAATACGGCATTTGAAATGCTGCAGGGAGACATTCGTGACCTGGCAACCTGCAGGCTTGCATTGGAAGGAATAGATTATGTTTCACACCAGGCGGCGCTTGGCTCCGTGCCACGTTCTATAAATGATCCTGTTACTACTAACGAGGTCAATGTCAACGGGTTTTTAAATATGATGATTGCTTCAAAAGATGCCGGTGTAAAAAGAATGGTATATGCCGCGAGTTCAAGCACCTACGGTGATCATCCTCATCTGCCTAAAGTGGAAGATAAAATCGGGAACCCGCTTTCACCCTATGCCGTAACTAAATATGTTAATGAATTGTATGCAGAAGTGTTTTCAAAAACCTATGATTTCCATACTATCGGATTGAGATATTTTAATGTTTTTGGACCACGTCAAAACCCCCAGGGACCCTACACCGCAGTTATTCCGGTATTCATCCAGGCTGCCTTAAACAACCAGGCTCCCTTTATAAACGGTGATGGAGAAAACAGCCGCGATTTTACATACATCGAGAATGTTGTGCAGGCAAATATCAGGTCATTTTTTGTCGGGGATCTTCCTAAACATGAAGTGATCAATATCGCCTATGGTGAGAGTACCACCCTCAACCAGTTATGGAAACGTATTAATGAAATTACAGGTATAAAGTTGGCGGCAAATTATCGTGCCGACCGTAAAGGCGATGTAAAACACAGCCTGGCTTCCATAGACAAAGCAAAGAAATTAATTGGCTACGAGCCAAAAGTGTCGGTGTTTGATGGGTTGCAACTGGCTGTTGAATGGTACAAGCGATTACCTGTTACAGTTAGTAACAGCTGATTTCAAAACTGCTATACCTTCATCTGGTTTACATCACGGGTTAACTATTACTCATTAATCATGAGAAGTAACCGCGTTCGAAGAAGAAGTTACATTGGAATTGTTTGAAGGATTAGGAGTTGTATTAACTTTAGTGCTATTCTGTGTATTAGCGGGAGTTTCTTTCATGCCCTCCTCCAATTCTTTGGTAACGTTGCTCTTGGCATCATTAAATTCACGAATACCTTTACCAAGGCCGCGCATTAATTCAGGAATTTTCTTGCCTCCAAAAAGAAGCAAAACAACCACTAGAATAATCAACAATTCGCCACCTCCGGGCATTTCAATGAGTAAAAATTGCGATGGTAAAAAAGACATGATTTATAGCTTTTAGATTACAAAAATATAATGAAACTCAGCTGATCAGTCACCTGGCCCGGGGAATCCAAAACAAAGTTATTCAAGAATATCCTAATAGCAATTGCTTAACCAGCTAATAACAAGATAAAATTACTAGTGTTAGTTTGGCTATCAGCTTTCAGCTATCGGCTATCAGCAGGTGAATCTGTGATATGTTCCCCCCTGATAGCCGATAGCCGATAGCTGATAGCCGATGGCCGAAGGCTGATAGCCAAAGCGTCAATTTGAGCTATAAAGCTGACGGTCAATTATTTGAACTGCTTCGGCGCATATCTTCTCATCACAATCAACCTCTTTCCGGGCAGAACGATCAGGGATGTGAATATAAAGGCGACAATCAGTGACGAAATTGGGCCTACTATCATGTCAAAACGAATTAGACCCTGTTTGAGAATGATCATAACCAGCATAATCGCAAATGAACAGAACAAAATAAGCCAGTAACGAATATCCGGTTTGGAATAGTCTATTCTTTTATCGACGGGTAATTGCCAGATAGTAAATAAACATAACAACAATCCAATTATTGAATAGGTGATCTGGATAAGCCTGTAAACAGATTTTGGATTGTCTATTAGTTCCTGGTTTTCTATCAGGCCAGGTACGGAATTTACCAGGTTGGAGCTTTTGTGGGTGATTTTATCAGAGATTAAATGCGTGAAAACGCCAATAAGGATAGAATAAATTACGACTTTCCAGTTTTTCTGAAAATATTTGTTCCAGTTGAACTGGCAAAAGCGACTAAATCTACTATGAAGTATAAAAGGTAAATTACCTATCAACGGCCCCTTTATTAAGGTATGAAACAGGAAACAGGTAAAAAGCGCAAGGGGAAGGTCGAACCAAAACACGCCGTCCCAGGTATGACTGAAACGACTTCTGTTTTGCACCCGTATAAAGTATTCAAAATCGGGTATTATGCTACCGATTATCAACCCCGTGATAGAAAAATATTTTTTTCCAATGTATCTGAAAGGTATTATTACTGCAGGGTGTGAAAAAGTAAAAGGCATTAATGGTTTTTATCATAACGATGAATCCCCGCGGGGATTGTTTAAAAACGCAAAAATAGGAGGCTTTCAAGGTTTTATTGCTAATTAGTCGTTATTTCTACATTAATGAGCCTGGTAATAAGCAGTCGAAGGTCATTTAACAGGCTTTCTGGCGGATAATAAACCGTAATCCATCAGAGTCGGTATGTTTTGAGAATTTGGTTCCAAACCTGCTGCCGAAAGCCAGCTCCTGTATTCTTTCCGGCTATATGCCCTGCCTTTGGTTGCGGTAAAAAGCATGGCTGAATAATCGGTTACTGCAATAGGGCCATCCAACGTATCATCCAGGAACGAATCATGTATCCACAGCTCCCCACCAGGATTTAATGCCCCGGCAAACTTATCAGCCAGCGTTTGGCAAGTATTAGTGGGCCAGTCATGAAAAAGACTGGCGGCAAGCAAAATATCAGCTTTTGGCAGATCATCGTTCAGCATATCTCCTTCAATAAAATGCACCCGGTCTTTAAGTGTATCAATTCCTTCTCTTTCACCGGTACAAAATTCGTCCAATAGCTGTGCGGCTACTTTAAGCACTTCCGGCCGATCAAAAACCGCGGCCTGTGAACCGGGGTTCACCATCAGCCATTCATAGGTATAATACCCCGTTCCACCGGCAACATCCAGGAAAAATCCCGGCGTTTTGGTTATTTTACCGGCAACAACAGGAGAAAGATAACGGGCCCTGCCGGCTAGCGCCATAGTAAAAAATCGCGCCGTATCCGGTTGGTCCATAGGAGAGACTGCGGTTTCATCTTTTACGTAAGACATACTTTGCGAAACATCTTCCGGGCCATCATTTCGCAACCATAACGTCATTTTTAATACGCCCGGGTCTTGCTTTTCCAGGCCGGCATAACCGAGCAGGTTCGCGGGCTCTGCGGAACTTAAAAATCTTCCGACTTCCGTGAGTTGCAGGTGTCCGGCCTCATTATATTGTAACATCCCCATCGCACACAGTGCCGGGAACAATACCATAACCGGCCGTTCTTTCAAGTGTAATCGCTGTTGTAATTCAGTAATGGATAAGGGGCCACTGATTAAGGCTTCAAAAACGTTCAGGTGGTGAACAGCCGAAACCAGTAAATATGAACTCGCCTTCGCCCGCAGGTGCCTTGTTATAGGAGCGAGATCTAAATTCGGTATTATCATGTTGATTGTTTAGAGTGAGCGTTTAAATATACGAAGGTATCATTCAATAGCTCATTGAAGGAGGGGAAGATAATGCAATCACTCCAAAGGGGGTATATGTTCGTACTTCACCCTTCGTATTGTATCTTTAGCCGGCAACGCACTTGCTTTATTAAAACAAACCATCATGAAAAACAAAATTCCATATTTGCTTTGCCTTTTCATTTTTATGAATGCCATCACCATGTACGCACAACAGTCATCTAACCAGGAGCGTGCCGCCACCGGTGTTTATCCCGCTACCGCACCTGATGACAGCCTTGGTTTTGTGCCGATTTTTGATGGAAAGTCATTGAACGACTGGGATGGCGATACCAACTTCTGGCGGGTGGAAAATGGGGAAATCATTGGGGAAACAACAGCGGAGAAAGTTGTCAAGGTCAACAATTTTCTAATCTGGCGGGGTGGAAAAGTCAAAGATTTTGAACTTAAAGTGGATTTTAAGATCAATGGAACAAACAGTGGTATTCAATACAGGAGCCAGGAACTTCCTGAAATTGGTAAATGGGTACTAAAAGGAGACCAGGCAGACATTGAATTCAGCAACGGCTATACAGGCAATATTCATGAAGAGCGTGGCAGAACAGGCCATGTTGTATTATCACGGCGGGGTGAGTTGACCCGTGTGGTGGATGGGCCAAAATTCAAAACAGTAGCAACTATTGGAGATGCTACTTTATTGAAAGGGGTAATAAATATAAATGGATGGAATAAATACCACATCATTGCACGAGGCCCGGTTATTATGCAAATAATTAATGGGCAACTCATGAGCGTAGTAATAGATGAGGATTCGAAGAACTTTGTGCCTGAAGGATTGGTTGGTTTTCAAATGCATGTTGGGCCGCCGTTTAAGGTGCAGTATAGGAATATACTTTATAAGAAATTGTAGGAGTTGAAAGGTGATTTTCGAACTGTTCGAACAGACTTCCGAAGTCTTCGAGACTTCGAAAGTCTTAAAGGAGGACAGCCTCCGAATTTCAGACTTCCGAAGTTTTAAAAACTTCGGAAGTCAGCTCCCCCAGCTTCGGAAGTCAGCTCGCCCAACTTAGACGCAAACTCACACGATAATTGTACCCATAATGAAAAACACATACTATCCCTCCATATTATTGCCTGATATTTTAATAAATACTTAGTTTGAAAAATAAAAGACGAACTTTGCTAGTCACAAAAAAATTTAAAGGAAAATATGGCTAAATCACAGGAAACCTTTGGTAAAAAGGAAAAACAAAAGAAAAAGTTAAAAGACAGGCAGGAGAAGAAGGAGAAAATGGAAGAACGGAAGAACAATGTCAAGAAAGGAAAAACATTAGATGAAATGATGGCTTATATAGATGAAAATGGTAATATTTCATCGGCACCTCCTGATCCCAGGAGAAAGAAGATATTTAATTCGAAAGATATGGAAATTGGTGTTCCCAAGCAGGAAGAGAGGGAGCAGGTTGACCCAATAAGAACGGGAGTAGTCACCTTCTTTAACCAGGATAAAGGTTTTGGATTTATAAAAGATATGCAGACACAGGAGAGTGTGTTTATTCATGTGAACCAGTTATCTGAAGCAGTTAAAGAAAATGATAAACTAAGCTTTGAAGTAGAAATGGGGCATAAAGGTCCCAGCGCCATCAATGTAAAAAAAATTAAATAGTTTAGTAAAGATCGATCTTTAAAATATCCTGGTAGGCATGGCCTATTGGGATTTTTATTTTTTACCTCCTTTGTAACCCGAGCTTTACTCCTATTCATTTTGCTGGCTCTGGTTAAAAGGAATAAATTTGAACACTCTCCCTTATCAGCGACGGTAAGAGGCCCTTATAGACAAATACATAATCATGCAATCATTCTCTCCTGGAATTCTTTCAACTTTTAATAAGAGTAAAGACTCCTACAGGATTATGCTGGATGCGCTTCCGGCGATGGTTTACTACCTCGACAAGGATTACCGGTATATGTATGCTAATGTGAAATATAGGGAATGGCTTGGCCTGGAGGCGGCTGCTCTAATTGGAAAAGGCCTGGATACCATCTTTGAAAAGGCAACCTACGACTGCTTAAAAAGATATAGTGACCAGGCGATGGGCGGTGAAACCATTCATTTTGAAACGGATGTCCATATCCAAACCAGTGTTGATCCGGTATCGATAGAGGCTACATTGATTCCCGACTGGGACGATCAGGATCGTATTAAAGGTTACCTGGCCTTAATCCAGGATGTTACCGATAAAAAGAGGGAACAAAAAAAGCTGGAAAGCAAAAATAAAGAACTAGAGGATTATGTTGATCATGCGGCCATCGGCCTTCATTGGGTTGACAGCAGCGGCGTGATTCTATGGGCTAACAAAGCAGAACTGGATATGCTTGGTTATAAACCGGATGAATATATCGGGCATCCTATCACCGAGTTTCATGTGGATCAAAAAAAGATCGGTATTCTTCTATCCCGCCTTGGAAATAATGAGACATTGAACCAATACGAGTCTGAACTTCGCTGTAAGGATGGTTCTACACGTACTGTGCATATCAGCTCCAACGTGTTATGGGAAGAAGGAAAGTTTATACACACCCGCTGTTTTACAGTTGATGTCACCGAGCAAAAGAACCTTTTTGAGGCGCTTAAAGATAGCGAACAAAAATACCGGGACCTCTCCGCTGATCTTGAAAATAAGATAGTAGAAAGAACCAAAGACATAGAAAGAAAAAATGACGAGTTGAGAAAAAACGAAGAACGTTACCAGAGAATGATAGGCGAAGTAGAAGATTATGCCATTTTGCTAATTGATTTAGACGGAATTGTACAAAACTGGAACAAGGGCGCAGAAAAAATAAAAGGGTATTCAGAACAGGAGATTATAGGCAAAAGTTTCAAATTGTTTTATTTACCGGAAGACCAGGCAAGCGGCCTCCCGGAAAAATTGATCGGCGAAGCCACTATCCAGGGAAAGGCCCTCCAGGAAGGCTGGCGGCGACGTAAAAATGGTACCGCTTTTTGGGGAAGCGTATTGATTACAGCACTGCATAACGACAAGGGCCAGATTGTCGGGTTTACCAAAGTTACCAGGGATTTGACCGAAAGAAAATTGGCGGAAGAAAAACTTAGCAAGTATGCGCAGGAGCTGGAATTTCAAAATAAGGAGCTTGAACAATTTGCTTATGCCGCCTCCCATGATATGAAGGAGCCTCTTAGAAAAATAATTTTTTACAATTCATTTATTAGCGAAGGAGCGGGAAATCAGCTGCCTGAAAAAGAAAGAACTTTTTTAGGGCGTTCTATCGGCGCCGCCAGCCGGCT
>JBDSBP010000317.1:0-17553 GCA_039921525.1 Chitinophagaceae bacterium
TTTGCACAGTTAAAAGATAAAGGGCAGGCCGCCTGGGAAAAAGTGATCGGGCAAATTAATGTTGAAGGCGGTACCGAATCACAAAAAAGAACTTTTTATACAGCGCTCTACCGATGCTACGCGAGAATGATAGATATTAGTGAAGATGGAAAATATTTCAGCGGCTACGATAAAAAAGTACACGAGGATAAAAGACCTTTTTATACGGATGATTATACGTGGGGAAATTATCTCGCACTTCATCCGCTTCGTATGATCCTCGACCCAAAACGTGAAGCAGACATGCTTCAGTCGTATGTTACCATGTACGATCAAAGCGGTTGGATGCCGGAATATCCGAAGCATTTTGGTGACCGGCCAGGTATGTTTGGGTTTAAATCATCTGTTTTGTTCCTGGATGCCTACCGTAAAGGCATCAGGAACTTTGATGTTAACAAGGCTTTTGAGGGGATAGTAAAAAATGCCGAAAAGGCAACGATGCTCCCTTTCAGAAATGGTCCTGCTGCGGGGCTCGAGGCATTTTATAAGGAGAAAGGATATTATCCGGGACTTCCAGTTGGGGTAGCCGAAACAGATTCCTTTGCCCTATTAAAACGCGGGCAGAAAAGATCGTCCGTAGCCATTACGCTGGGAGACAGTTATGATAGCTGGGCTTTAAGCGAACTGGCAAAAGACCTGGGAAAAGCGGATATCCATAAGCGTTATGCACCACGAGCACAGAATTATAAAAACTTGTGGTGGACTAAGTACAGCATGTTTATGCCAAAGGATGCAAATGGCAAATGGATTAAAATTGATCCAAAATTTGACGGCGGCGAGAATGGGTTTGATTATTACAATGAAAACAATGGATGGAGTTATATATGGAACGTTCAACAGGATATTAAAGGGCTGAGTGATCTGCTGGGAGGGCCTGAAAAAATGGAGCAGAAGCTTGACCAGCTTTTCCGGGAAGGCCTTGACAGGAGCAGGCCCGAGTTTTTTGAAAAATTCCCTAATCAAACTGGTTTGATAGGGCAGTTTGCAATCGGTAACCAGGTTACATTTTTTATTCCTTATTTGTTTAATTATACAAATGCACCCTGGAAAACGCAAAAATATACCCGGCTTATTCTCGACACTTATTTCAAGGATAATATCTTTGGGGTTCCCGGAGATGAGGACGGCGGTTCCATGTCTTCTTTCGTGGTGTTTTCCGCAATGGGATTTTTTCCGGTCACTCCCGGAATTCCCAATTATTCTATTACAAGTCCCTTGTTCAGTAAAGTGAGCATAAACCTTCCAAATGGAAAGAACTTCACAATTCTTGCTAATAAGGTTTCTCCGTTGAATAAATATATACAATCAGCTTCCCTTAACGGAAAGCAATTACAATCACTTTCTTTTTCACACGAAGAGCTGATGAAGGGAGGGATATTATCATTGGAAATGGGCGAAAAAACCAGCAAAGAGTGGGAAATAAAATATTAAACTTGAATTTACCGTAGACACGTAGGTTTCATAATTTAATACGCCTAACATACTGAAGAATATGGTATAAGCCACCAAACAAAACCCTCACCAGATGAATCTGACGGAAGCTCGCCGCATAGCCTTTGTTGACTGAACACCCGCCGCGCTGTGAACCTAACTGGCAATAATAATTCTCTAACTGTTTTAAAAGTACGGGGATAATAAAGCATATCGTTCTTTGTAACCCTTGCCATGGGTAACCTTGATACGCATGCCTGCCCGGTCAATATCTGAGAGCTTAACATAAATCGCTTCATCGACACTCACGCCTGAAGTACCGAAGAATGCTATGATGGTTTTGCTTTTAAGAGATTCCCGCGTGGATATTAATTGGGCAACTTCTCCGGGACTCGGGAACTCCGGAAGTTGGAAGCTTCTACGCGCATAGAGTTTGGATGAAAGGACAAATGGCCTTTTAAAAACATGCTTCCATACAAAGCTAAAAACCTGCATTACATAACACCAGATTTTAGGCAGGCCATCGATGAAAGCCTCCCTTTTCTAAAGGATGCTTTGTTTCGGGCATTAAAAACACACCTCTGGATTACCTATCAAAATAGCTGGAATATTTAGTTGGAGAGTTTGCACCAACAGTACAATTATTGATATTGTTTATCTTTCGTTAAAAAACTATAAATTGGCAGAACTAATTTCTATCAGTATATAATACAAATGCAACTATAGAACACCATTGATGTACATGTGGATTAAGGCAATAGAAAGTTCATGGGCCTGGCGCAACGGGCAACAGGGTGCGGCCAGGTTAGGTCGTGTCGATAGTAGCTATTTGCAACTTATCCAGGCTTTCTAAACGGGAATTTAGCATTATCCCTCATTAAATAGATTAATCATTTTGCTTCAAAGCACCGCATATGTCAGGCAGAAGAACTTTTATTAAGCAAACATCCCTATTGGGAGCTGGGTTAATTTTTATTGATCCCTTTATGAAAAATGTGTTTGGTACACCAACTGGTGACATGGGTGCACCGCCGGCCACAGCTTTGCGTTTTCGGCAAGTTCACCTTGACTTTCATACAAGCGGGTTGATTGAAGAAGTGGCTAAATCATTTGACGCAGACCAATTCGCCAGTATACTTAAAAGAGCAAGTGTAAATTCTGTTACAAGTTTTGCAAGGTGTCACCACGGGTATTTATATTACGATTCCAAAAAACATCCTGAAAGAATACATCCACACCTTACCCATAGAAATTTACTGAAAGAACAAATAGAGGCTTGCCATAAACAAAACATTCGTGTACCCATTTATACCACCGTACAGTGGGATTATTACACAGCGCAAAAGCATCCTGAGTGGCTGGTAAGAGATGAGAACGGTACCCCTATTGCCATGGGCGACAGCAATGTGTTTCACCCCGGTTTTTATAACCACCTGGATGTCGCAACACCTTACATCGATTTTTTGAAAGACCACATTAAAGATCTGTTTGAAGCTGTTCCTGTAGACGGGCTTTTTTTAGACATCCATCATATAATGGCCAATGCCAATATTGGTGCTATCGAAGGAATGTTGAAGAAAGGACTTGACCCTACAAAAGAAGCAACAAGATTGTTTTATAACAAGGAAGTTTTAAAAGATTATAAACAAGACCTTACCGCCTTTATCAGGAAGCTTGATAAGAACTGCGCCATTTTTTATAATAGTGGGCACATTGGTCCTCATATACGTGATACTGTACCCTCGAACACCCACCTTGAATTAGAGTCTTTACCTTCGGGCGGCTGGGGCTACTTGCATCTGCCTTTAACGGCACGATATGCCAGAAACCTGGGAGAAGAAATTATGGGCATGACCGGTAAGTTTCATACATCGTGGGGAGACTTTCAACCACTTAAAAACGCTGCAGCCCTTGAATTCGAAACGTCCATGATGTTAGCACTGAATGCTAAATGTTCTATTGGCGACCAGCTTCACCCAAAGGGAATTCTGGACAAAGCCACCTATGATTTAATTGGAGGAGCGTATGGCAAAGTGGCCATGAAAGAAGCCTGGTGCGAAGGGGCAATAGCGGTTACAGAAATTGGGGTATTGAGCACAGAAGAATATAGTCTGCCCGGGATGGGAGGAAGAACCCCGGAAGCAATGATGGGCATCATCCGCATTTTACAGGAAGGTGCAAGGCAGTTTGATATATTAGACTCGAAAAGCGATTTTAAAAACTATCAGCTTCTTATTCTTCCTGATAATATTCCGGTTGGCGATGCTTTGAACGAAAAGATCCAAAAGTATATTAACGGCGGCGGGGCCTTAATATGCTCGTATCAATCCGGCTTGGGGGTTGATGGCAGAAGCTTTACGCTCGATGGGCTTGGCATTTCATTGGTGGGAGAAGCTCCATATAGTCCTGATTTTATTGTACCTAAAACAGCCCTGGCTAAAGGACTGCCTGATACGGAATTGGTAATGTATTTAAAAGGTATGCAGGTAAAAGCATTGCCAGGAGCTGAAGTATTGGCAGATGCTAATGTACCCTATTTCAACCGGGAGTGGGATCATTTTTCTTCACACAAACATACCCCGTCTTCCGGAAAAGTTGGTTATCCTGCCATTGTAAAAAATGGAAGAAGTATTTATTTCATGCACCCGATTTTTACGCAATATCAAAGAAATGCACCAGGCTGGTGTAAAAAGCTTGTTTTAAACAGTATCGATTTGCTTCATTCCCAACCACTGGTAAGGCATTCCGGGCCATCTTCCGTTATTGTTATGCTGAATAACCAGGAGGATAAGAAAAGAACCATACTCCATGTGCTGCATTATATCCCGCAACGACGAGGTACCGAGTTTGATACCATTGAAGACGTCATTCCCCTGTATAACCTTGAGATGTCTGTTATACCCGGCAGGAAAATAAGCAGTGTTACGCTTGTCCCCCAAAATCAGGATATTCCATTCATAGTAAATAAGCAGCGAATCGAGTTCAATGTAAAGGAAGTAATCGGTCACCAGATGATTGCCTTCAGCTAAAATTAATCAGGTTAATGTTTTCAAAAGGTTTTATGATCAATATAAAATTTATCCCTTTCTCAATTAGTCATTTTATTAAATGGAGATGGCTAATCATAAGTTCCGCAGTGGTAGTTACAATAATATCGCCAGGCTTTACTACGAACGCAGCTGCGCAACAAAAGAGGATGTTAATGTGGTTTGATAAGCCTGCTTATCAACCGAAGGTTTTTTCTTATGATGTGGATGAATTCAAAAAAGATTTTCGTTTCGAGCAGAAAGGTTGGGTGGAAGCATTACCTGTTGGCAATTCAAGGATGGGGGCGATGGTTTTCGGCGGTGTTTTTAGAGAGCGCATCCAGCTTAATGAAAAGAGTCTTTGGGATGGGTTTCGCCATGATGACGCAAATCCATTATCTGCCAAAGCTTTGCCTGAGGTTCAGCGCTTGATGTTTGCAGGCAAAAACGATTCAGCCGAACAATTGGCTTCCCGTACAATGATGGGTGTTCCTGTAACAATTAAGCCTTATCAGAGTTTGGGAGATTTTTTTATCGAACATGTCGTTAATTCTGCTGATACAACATACACAAATTACAGGAGGTGGTTAAGCCTGGATTCGGCAGTTGCAATAACAACCTATACCTACCAGGGAGTTACGTTTACCAGGGAAGTCTTTGCTTCACATCCTGCTAATATCATCGTTGTTAAGTTATCCTCCAGCAAGCCAAAAGCATTAAACCTGAATCTTTGGTTACTGCGCGAACGAGATGCTGTAGTCAGTGCTTCAAGTGTTGAGTCAAATGCTATTTCGATGGTGGGTAAAATAAACCGCCAGGATGATGAAGGCAAGCCTGTAGGAATGCAATTTGCATCCTGTATAAAAGGAGTTACATCTACTGGCAAGATCTCCGTGAACGCTGACGGTGTAATGTCTGTTAGAAACGGCAGTGAACTGGTGTTGTATATATCTGCTGCTACAAGTTATGGTGGCAAAAACGCTATTGAATCCAGCCAAAAAACATTAACTAAGGCCCTTGATAAACCCGTTCAGCGGTTATTTGATGAGCATTTAAAAGACTACCAATCTTTATATAGCCGTGTAAAAATTAATTTCTCTGAAAAGGAACAGCCATTGGAGTTTCCGCTAGATCAGCGGCTGGCACGTTTGAAAGAAAAAAGTTATGAAGATACATACTTGTCGGAGTTGTTATTTCAGTATGGGCGGTACTTATTGATTGCCTCTTCCCGTAATGGCGATCTCCCGGCAAACCTGCAGGGGGTGTGGAACCAGCAGATGAATCCTCCGTGGAGTTCTGATTACCATACGAACATCAACTTACAGATGAATTACATGGGGGCGGAGGCAGCAAACCTGCAAGAGTGTACTATGCCTCTATATGCACTAATGGACTCCCTTGCCAAATACGGCAAGCACACCGCTAAGGTAATGTATAATGCAAGGGGCTGGGTCGTTCATCATCTTACAGATATATTTTGGAGAACCGCGCCGGCAGATGGTGTAGTAGGCGTGTGGCCTATGGGAGGTGGATGGCTTGCCCATCATCCTTACGACCACTATCTTTTTTCGCAGGATAAAGCCTTTCTCAAAAACAGAGCGTATCCTTTAATGAAAGGCGCAGCGCAATTTTATCTTGACTTTTTGAAGCCTATACCTACTGCTTTGCCTAATGCAGGTAAGTTGGTTACCAATCCATCTCACTCTCCGGAAAATGCTTTTGAGAAAGAGGATGGTACACAATTCCAGTTCACTTACGGAGCTACAATGGACATGCAAATATGTACTGAGCTATTTACAAATTGTTTACACGCCATTAAAGAATTGAGTGAAAACGGACAACCTTTTGATCAGCCCTTTAAGGAAGAACTAACGGCGGCACTGGCTAAAATTTCACCTATTATAATCAGCAAAAGAACGGGCGCTATACAGGAATGGATCGAAGATTATAAAGAGCCTGAAATGGGTCACCGGCACATATCTCATTTATATGGCTTATTTCCCGCAAGCCAAATAAATGTAAACACACCAGCTTTGTTTGCAGCAGCGCGCAAGACCCTCGAAAGGAGGTTAACCGGAAATCCCAATGCTGCAATTGAAGAGGCAAAAAACCGATATAAAAGTTATGGAAGTTATTTGGGTGGTAAAAGTTTTGGTGGCTGGCAAAGCGTATGGATAAGTATGATGTATTTAAGGTTAGGCGATGCAGAAGAAGCCTATAAGCATCATCAATACGAATTAAAATATGGAATGAAACCGAATTTTTTTGGTGCTGCTTTCCAGTTAGATGGCACTTATGGCTCGACAGCAGTTATCGCTGAAATGCTTTTGCAGAGTCATACAGGGGTGGTCACTCTATTACCGGCTCTGCCTTCTTTCTGGTCTGAAGGATTTGTTTCCGGCTTACGTGCGAGGGGTGGTTTTGATGTGTCAATAAATTGGAAAGCCAACAGGCTTAAAGAAGCAAGTATTATTTCCAGGAACGGATCAGTGTGCAGATTGCAGGTAAAAGACGCAATTAAAATTTTTCACAGCGGAAAGGAAATACAACCTACAAAAAACATCAACGGCTTAGTAGAGTTTGCAACAAATAAAGGCGCTGAGTATAAACTTATCCCATTCTAAATACTTAGTTTGGATGGTAAAAAAGAACACAGTAATTTTTCCTGATACTTAAATATAAAATCAATGCATGAAACAATAATGCTATTAACTGAATGTTAAGTAATAAATTCTTTTGAAAATTTAATTTAACCAGTATTGATTACACAAAGGGAGGATGTATTTTGATCTTACGTCAAATGATATGAAAATCTTTATAATGGAAAAGAAAAATATAATCTAAGATATCCAGAAGTTTTCTAAATTCAGAACTCGTCTTTTGAAACAATGTTTCCATGCCCGTTTTGATAGCAGCTGGTGTGGAAGAATTTTTCGGATCATAAATATATGCATGGTCTACACCATCATTTGATTCACCAATGATGTCCCGGTTAACGTAAGCGCTAAAGCGTGGGCTTTGAAATGCCTGGAACGAAGAGCTGATCGTAAATCCATAAAAGGTCGGACTATGAAAAAGCGCAACGATTTTATTTTTTTGATCACCATCGCTGTACCAGTTTTTTCCGTAAGAAGCGCAATCCCAATAGGACACTCCAACGCTGAAGTTTGCATTCCTCGGGTCTCCATTATCATATGGCGGAGTGCCTGTTGCTTTGCCTCGTGCATATGAAATACTCAGGTACCCGTCTTTAATCTGTGCAGCGGCTTCTACCACGGCGCTAAAGTATTCTCAGCAAGGAGAAAAATACTTTTTTAAAAGGAATTGTCAGATACATAGCAGATAATTTGTTGCAAACTATCTTTTTTGAAAGTACTTTTACGCGATGCCAGGATGCTTAACAAATTGGTAAAATAAACGTAACCAAATATTAATAATACTAGGACGGCCTAAAAATAATGATAGGTAAGAGTCGAAGGCAAAACGTCCGGTAGCCGGAATTATTAACAGGCATTATTTTTTTTACACTTCTAATTACTATTGAGGCAGCTCAATTATCTAACAATTAGGCAACATTGAAAAATTAAAATCTA
Source organism: Chitinophagaceae bacterium (assembly GCA_039921525.1). Classification (GTDB taxonomy): domain Bacteria; phylum Bacteroidota; class Bacteroidia; order Chitinophagales; family Chitinophagaceae; genus JADCRZ01. The sequence continues at coordinate 8,090 of JBDSBP010000317.1, forward strand.
CAAACAATACATTTATTTTTGCGCTTTCATGTGACAAGCAATCATTACGGCGTCTGTTTCTACAGAAGCCTTTTTTTTCATATCATATGTTTTATTGTTGTGATGAAAGTTGGATTAGGGTATCCGGAAGTTAGCACACGCTAAGACCTTACTTAATAGTTCGTTACGATTAAATTTCTCGCAAATGATGTTTAACTTCAAAAAATATGAAAATCTTAATACTGGAAAGTAAAAAAATATAATCTAATAAGATATTTTTATTTACATCAAAAAACTTCAAATTATGAAATCAGCGCTTGTTATTTTTAATGGTATAAAATTTCCCTATTACCTGATGGAATATGCACTGGCCCAAGCAAAGGAAAACAAAGCAGCAATGCATCTCGTATTTTTAAGGGCGCGAAAAGAAAATTCTGAAAGTTACGGGTTCCCAAGCGACCTGGAGGCGACAGAGGAAAAATCGGCAGTGGAAGATGATGAAAAATATAATCGTGAAATCATAATTCATCATATGAAGCTGGCAAATGATATGGTAGCATCTGAGGGGATAACCTGTAAGACAGAACTTCAAACAGACTGTTCTATCGAGGAAATCTCCCATCTAATGAAGAATTTTGATGTAGTATACATAGATGCTGATTATGACAATGAAAACACTTCCCTTCTAGGTAACGAGAAATTTTCGTTGTCGGAATTGATTGAAGAAGCGCCATCGAAAATTAAACTCGTTTCTGAAGACGGTACCGTTATTTAAATAGCTACGATGACTCCGTTAAGCCTCCGAAACTCACTAGACAATCAAATAAAAGAAGGTTACAACATTGCTTAACAATAAAGAGACAATCTGTAAACAATGTAGTAATGTACCAATTGTATTTTTGAATGTCCAATGGCAATTTATCGTTAAAGCAGCTTCTGTTTCTACAGAGGCTTTTCCCCCTTTTTTTGAATAAAATCACGCATTAATTATAATTAACTAAGCCTGGTTATCGGTTAACAATATTAAAAAATACCAACTTTAATTTATGGCAAAATTTATAACAAATATTAATCTGCAGGATGGAAATCAACTGGATTATGTCAGGTTACAAAAGGAACTGGGAAAGGAATCCTTTTTTTGTGAAACGAATCCTGTAAAAACGAAATCGTTCATTAGCGGACAAGGCGTCTTTTTTCGTGAAGGTAGTATTACTATACAGGAGGTCACTTCCGCCGTTATAAGAGCCACCTGCAGAACGGGAAAAAAATATTCATTTTTTGTATGGAAGGATAAAATGGTTTCAGGTTCAAATCAATAAAAGGAATATTGCCACAGTTAATAAAAATTTTTATACGCGGAAAAAGTCTGGCGTTGGACTTGAATTATCAGCAACAATATCTACAGCTCGATATTTACGGAACAAGTCACTCGCCTGATATTTCCTGTGAGGTTTACTTAATACACATATAGCTCATCCGAGATAATTCAGGATATAATAATAAATGAATGATACTTTCGAACTATCGAAAAAAACTATCACAAACCACCAGGGCCTTTATGAGTCCTGCCTTTAATGAGTCTGATATAATTCCCCGGCAAAGATATTGACGCCATAAAGCCAGCATCCTGTTAGTAGGAGCTCGCCTTTAATGCACAAACTAAATTGTACATTTATTTAGTAGAATAGCTGCTATAAAATACGCTGAATAATTTTTATGAATGATGATAAAAAAACGATCTCCGGGTATCGCCTGGGAGACAGGCTTTATCTGAAAGAATTAAAAATAACCTGGCTTATAGTTGCATCTATGCCTAACCTACAGAATTAATGTACGACGTGGAGGATAAATCATATTTTGTCATTTTTGATTATGGAAGCATTGTATTTTTTGGTGTCGACGATAATTCTCAAACTAATATTATCTACGGGGTTCGCAGAACATACACATTTTTTGAAAATCCCAATCTCACCTGGAATGATGAATACCTGAATATTATTAATACAGATCCTAGCCGTGAATTGGATATCAAATTGCGGCATAGCAGTCTGCAAGACAGCTTAAGTACTGTAAGAGTAAACCTGGAGATACTTAAAGATATTAATCAACATTCTCACAGCAGTAAGCTGGAACTAATTGTTATTGTATTAATCGCCATTGAAATTCTTAATATACTTATTGATAAATTGCTTTAGTTTAAAAGTTATGCGTAGAAGTTTGTCTGTATATGGCGGCTTTATAGCTTATTCAAATTCAGGTTAGGATTCTGGCTGGCATTAACCTGGTAAGTAGCAATCTGATTATCCGCTGTAACTTCTACTATTCGATATCCTTTATACTCAGTGCCCCAGTTACCACCAAAGTGCGAATCGAACAAATGGGGCAGCTTACCGGTGTAACGAATACCATCCAAACTGTGATCATGTCCATGGAAAGCTGCTTTTACATTTGGGTAACTGTGAAGCAGGGAAATAATTTCGGGACAATCCGTAAATATTGCCTTTTCTTCAATAAGCCATTGATGAGGCGCTATGTGTAATATTACAAAAACAATTTTTTTGCTTTTAAATTGATCCAGTGATTGGTTCATAAAGGCATAATCAGGGCATAAATATCCACCTTTTGTATCGGCAGTATTTGCAAAAACAAATCCGATATCACCTTTATCTACGACGTATTTGTCTTCATACCCAAAAACACCTTTCCATACTGCCGCGTCTGCATAATCATGATTTCCCGGAATCGTAAAATAAGGAACTGATAACTTATCAAGATACGTTTCTTTAACCTTGCTTAATAAATCAGGACGATTATGCACCAGGTCGCCATTAATAATTACCATATCCAAATGATTATTATGATGGTCTTTATTCAGCCATTTGATAAGGTCACTATAAAAAAGATCCGAATTAGTATGTGGTTGTGCATAATGCCCGTCTGAAGCAATGGCAAATCGCAATTTAAACTTTGCATTTGGTTTGCCAGGATTATATGCAGATTGATTAGCAAACGAATTAATAGCAGGCAATAAGTTGATAGCAGCCATGCCTAACATTCCTGTTTTTATAAATTTACGCCGACTATACATGTGTGTGTGTTGATGGAGATTTTGAATGTTGAATTGATGCCAATGTAATAAACGCCTCCATGCTTACAAAGGTTAAAAATTAATTTATTAAACGTGTAAAAAATCTTAATCATTAACCGATGAATGGTTTGCATAATGTTGCGCAGCTTGTTGCTTGCTGGAAGCAAGTTGATTGCAGGTTTAATTTAAATTAAATCCTATTCCTGTATAAAAGCTTCTTCCTGTAGATGGAATGATGCCGGGACCAGGATACTCATCTGTACGCTGTGTAAAGTAGCGTTGGCCGGTGATATTATTAACTCCTGCTTTTAATGATATCTTTTTCACGTGAAATGTTGCGGAAAAATCAGCTATTCTGTACCCGGGTATTTTGCCTGCAATCGGGTTGCTGCTACGGATGGTATTAGCCGCATCCCCATATGCATGAGTTTGGTGCGAGAACTGAAAAGAAACAGAGAGCCATTTTCTCGAATATATCAACCCTATGCGGTTAATGATCTCGGGGGCGTATTCTACTTTATTACCTTTGTATTCACCTTGTGTATAACGGGCATCAGTATAAGCAAACGAATTGTATAAACTGAGATTCCCGGCATTTTTATTTATGTTCAGGCCGCGTGTAATGTTTAGCTCCAGGTAACTTTCAATCCCTTTATGTTCACTGCGTGCAATATTGGTCCGGTAAGTATAGGGTGTACCCGTATTATCGGATTTCAAGACCATTCCGATGCGGTTATCGTAAGAAAGATAAAAGAAACCAATATCATAGTTAAAAAAATTCCTGATTGTTCCCCTGATACCAATGTCTGTATTGTATCCCTTTGGATCTTTCATGTCAGGATCAACTACCGTTGCTGATGCAAGAGGCACAAGCTGGGCATAGTCAATAGGACGGTAAGCCTGGGAAATATTAGCATACATATTGGAAGTCTTGCCCAGATGGTGCTGGAGACCTAAGCCCAACAAAAAAAAGCTACGGGATTTTTCAAACTCTGTTTCTTTCTCAACCCCGCCCAATTCATATTCTGCTTCTACTTCAGATTCCAGAGATTCGAAACGGATGCCAGGCGTTATAGAGAAACGTTCATTAAGCTGAATGCAATTTTCAATAAAAGGAGCGATATTGACAGTCTTAAACTCAAAGTTTTCTTCGTACTCTTTTGTTATAGACAAATCGAAATTGCTCTTGTTGGATCCGGGCGCCTCTTCTTTTCTTTCAAATTCGGCTACACTGAAACGTACGCCTGCAGCAAAAGTGTTTTTTATCTTTCCCAGTTGACCCTGGTGAAGAAAGCGAAGCTCCGTTGCAGAGCTTTTCATTATTTCCCGGTCTACTTCACGGTCGCTATAATTGCCCGTTACAGGGTCTAGCTCGTCTGGTTGCGGGGGCAGCTTGCTGAACCAAACGAGGCTGCGTTCTCCTGATAGAAAAGTGGACTTTATATGAAAAGAAGTATTCTTGTTCATGTTATAATCTGCCTTAGCCGTTACAACATTCCATGGACTTTTAACCCAGTTCCGGGAACGATAGGAGGCGCGGCTGTTTTCTTCAAACTGGTCATCCGTTAAACCGCCCGGCATTTTTATTTTATTTCTTAAAAGTGAATACTCTATCCCCAGCTTAACCTTTTCATTAAAAGCATAGGTAATTTTACCAAACCCCGTTAATTGTTGTTGAGAAGAATTATCCCGCCATCCATCTAAATTCCTGTAATTGATGAAACCGAAATAATTCAGCTTTTTAATCGTTCCTCCAACCGAATGGTAGGTATTAAACAATCCATTACTGCCGGCAGTTTGCATGGTGCTGTAGTCAAACTTCTTATCAGGGTTACCATCTTTAAGTTTATAATTTATCATACCCCCCATTTGTGCGCCGAACTGCAGAGAGGAGGCACCTTTAATTAACTCGATTCTCTCCACTGCTTCCATGGGTGGCAGATAATAAGTTTCATTATAGCCATAAACGTCTGCGGAAATATTATATCCATTTTGCCTTACGTTCATTTCAAGAGATTGCACCGGGTTTAGTCCCCTGATGCCGATGCCGTTTGCCACAAAACCACCCGTTTCACTTTCAACAATATTCAATCCGGGCACCCTTCCCAATATCTGACGCGTATTGTTAATGGCTTATTGGCATCTACACTGTCTACTATTATCACTTCCGTTTTTTTGCCGGCATAAATGATTGGTGGCAAAACCTCCTTTAAATGGCCAATTCCGTACATGTTTATATAAGATAGCACCACAACTTTTTTTAGCTCCGTTATTTTTACCGAATCCTTCTGCTGTTGTGCGCTTACCATATGCGTACTGCCAAGAAGAAAAAGAAGGGGAGATAGGGTTGTTATTAAAGCAAAATATTTCATAGTAATTATTTAAGATGAATTCATCAATGGATATTAAGCTTCGCGTAACTAAATAATCAATTACATTACGTAATCTTGTGAACGATTATTAGCTAAATCACTTCGTTACATAATAGCATTCAGTACAAACAAAGCTTTCAAAAATAACTGCTTATTTTAAAACAAATCTTTCTAAATGGGCTGTAATTTGTAATGAAAATCTTAATTCAATATTAATATAATATGAATTAATTGTAAACAAAATTGATTTGCCGGCATCGATCAAGCATTTAGAATGGGTAACGAAAGGTTAATAATAAAAAAAAATTATTTGTGATTTGTTAAGCCTAGAATTGCATTTAATCTTTCAGGTTTTCACAAATTTATGCAATGAGCATAAATAAAGTTGAGTAAGCTAAATTACGTTTCATCTTTTACATAAATAAAGCATTTTGAAAAACTCATTTATTTTATTTGCATTGCTGCTAGCAGCTACGTGTATTCAATCCCAGGATCTTAAAACACTGGAAGAAAAAAGAGTTAGTCTTCCGAACGGGTGGTCCCTCACCCCGGCGGGGAAAAGTTTGTCATTAGGCGACCTGCCACTAAATATTGCCCTTAGCAACACCCGGCATTATGCAGCGGTAACCAATAACGGTCAGAGTAGGCAAACCATTCAGTTGATTGATGCACGAAACGACCAGCAGTTGGACCAGGTAATAATTCCAAAATCCTGGGGTGGCATCGTGTTTAGTGCAGACGAAAAATATCTCTTTGCTTCAGGAGGAAATGATAACTGGATTCTCCAGTATGCCATTCGGAATAATAAGTTGGTTACAAAAGATACGTTTAAACTAGGCGCATCTTGGCCAAAGGAAGCAATCTCGCCTTCGGGTATTACCCTTGATGATAAAAAGCATATCATATATGTTGTTACCAAGGAAAATAACAGTCTTTATGTGATTGACCTGGTCTCACATCAGGTTTTACACAAGGTACCACTTAGTTCAGAGGCATACACATGTTTACTATCACCAGATAAAACAGAACTTTATATAAGTGTATGGGGTGCAGACAAGGTAATGATTTATAACACCAAAAGCAATTTGTTTACGGATAGCATTCCGGTAGGTGATAACCCAAATGATCTTTGTCTTTCCAAAAACGGTGTATATCTATATGTTGCCAACGCCAATGACAATAGCGTATCGTCGATTAATATCAGGGAACGAAAGGTATTGGAAACGCTAAATGCTGCCCTTTATCCAGGCAGCCTAAGCGGGTCCACCAGCAATGGTGTAGCACTGAGCGATGATAACAAGACACTTTATATTGCCAACGCTGATAACAATTGCCTTGCTGTTTTTGATGTAAGTAAACCTGGCAACAGTATTTCCAGGGGATTTATTCCCACGGGTTGGTATCCTACCTGTGTGAGGGTAACAAGTAATAAATTATATGTTTCCAACGGCAAAGGGTTTTCTTCTTTTCCTAACCCATATGGTCCTAATCCGTATGGTAAAAAAGAGCATGTAATGATCCACCAGGGAGATAGTAGTCAGCCTAAAGCTGTGCAATACATAGGAGGCGGATTGCTAACCGGCACAATGAGTATTATTGCGGTTCCATCGGAAAAACAATTATCCGTTTATTCACAGGCAGTATACCACAATACTCCTTATAAAAAGGAAGAAGAATTAAACACAACGGGAGTAGCGGGCAACCCAGTTCCTGTTAAAGTAGGAGACGAATCACCTATTAAACATGTGTTTTATATTATAAAAGAGAACCGGACTTACGACCAGGTTTTAGGAGATATGAAAGAAGGTAATGGAGATACCAGCCTTTTACTATTTGGGGAAAACATTACACCTAATCAACACAAACTTGCCAGGGATTTTGTGCTGATGGATAATTTTTATGTGGATGGTGAAGTCAGTGCAGACGGTCATAACTGGAGCATGGGTGCTTATGCAACGGATTATATGGAAAAAAACTGGCCTACCAGTTATGGCGGCAGAGGCGTGGGTGCAAAAAGCCGCACCTCTCTAAATAAAAAATATATATGGGACCAAGCCAGCCAGGCTGGTATTACATTCCGTACTTATGGAGAATTTGCTACCAGGAAGAGTGCAACGATTCCGGTATTGGAAGGTCATTATGTAAAAACATTCGAAGGATTTAACCTGCATATAACAGATACTTCTCGCTATCGCGCCTGGAAAGATGATTTTGACTCACTGTTAGCAATAAACGAATTGCCTCAGCTAATGACTATTCGTTTTGGTAATGACCATACTGAAGGAATGGCGGCCGATCGTCCTACGCCTTTTGCCCATGTAGCAGATAACGACCTCGCCATTGGCATGTTCCTCGAACATCTGAGTAAAAGTACGGTATGGAAAAAATCCGTTGTTTTCATTTTAGAAGACGATGCACAGAACGGTCCGGATCATGTTGATGCACACCGGTCCCCGGCATATGTTGCAGGTGGATACGTTCGGAGAAATTTCGTTGACCATACGATGTATACTACTTCTTCTATGATCCATACCATAGAGCTCATATTAGGTATGCCGCCCATGACACAGTACGATGCGGCAGCAGTTCCTATGTGGCGTTGCTTTAGTGAGAAGGCAGATACAACAATTTTTACCGCCCTACCGGCCAATGTGAACCTTAAGGATGTCAATCCACGTGGCACCAAACTTACCGCAATGTCCAAAGGGCTGGATTTTACCAAAGAAGATGTAATTCCTGACCAGATAATGAATGTCCTTACCTGGAAAGCTGTGAAAGGAGAAAATTCAATTATGCCAACTCCGGTAAGGGCCGCGTTTTTTAAACCACTGAAAAAAGCGGACGATGATGATGATGACTAGTTTTAACCGAAGGATAGCATGAATCAATGAATTGCTTTCAGCCATAAGCTTTCAGCCTTCCGCTTTTATTATAATTGGTAGCGTAACCGCTCCTTTCATTCTATTAATTTATCAAAATAGAGTCTTGATTTTATATTAAAATCTAAATAATCTATCAAATAAACGAGTGTTAAGTCAACCGAAACATGATGGTTTTGCTATCAGCTATGAGCTATCAGCAGATCAAAGCATCACAAGCTTCCTCCTGATAGCTGATAGCCGATAGCCGATAGCCAGAATCCCCCAGTTCAGGTTTAAATTTACAATAGCGCCTTAGACATTCTTTTAGCTGAATAAATTCATACTTTGCTCACACTGCCATAACAATTTTTTAATATTGAACCCTGAAATTCGTTGCATAATAAATCTACGTTATGACAAAAAAACATGCTAAATTAACTGCCTTCATTGCAATGATCCTCATATCTGTTACCGTACTTTTTTCTTGCAAAAAAACCCTTCAAATCCTCCCGCTTCTGGAATTCCGGATTTGAAAAATTGGTCTGTTACTCCTTCATTTTTGAAAAAGCTAACAGGTTTCGAAACCCTGGAAGTTTTCACTCTTATTAGTGGTGATGATACATTTTCCAATTATTGATTTGCAGGTTCTTCTGATGGAGCCGGCTTCTTAAAAGCAGAAGGTAAAAAGGGATATGTTATGCTGGTAAATAATGAAGATAACTATTCAGCATCAAAGTTATACCTGGATAAAAACCTAAAACCGGTTAAGGGTGAATACGCGTTAAACTCCGACGGTGGACAATGGCGTTTATGTTCAGGAACTTTAGCCATACCAGAGGAACACGGTTTCGGACCTGTATATCTTTCTGTTGGCGAAAGCAACGCTGAAGCGATGAGACATGCAATTGATCCATACCAGAGCTTCTCTTCTCCGGGCACATTTAGATGTCCGGGAAGCAACTATCATTTACAGCAGCTTCTGTTTCTACAGAGGCTTTTTGCCCTTTTTTTTGAATAAAATCACGCATTAATTATAATTAACCCACATTGCAGCGTAAAATCATTCAAATGTTAAAAAATGGGGTAAAAACTGTTAAAAAAACGATTTTTATCCAAATTAAAATTTATAACCTGCTCATTATCAATAGCACATTTTTTAAAAGT
>JBDSBP010000318.1:0-1893 GCA_039921525.1 Chitinophagaceae bacterium
TAATAATTAATTCTACTCTGACAAGTCATGAAGTATTCTATTGATTCTGTCGCATCTCTGTGCAGCAAATATATTACACAGAGCTACACGGAGAAGGCACGGAGTTTCACGGAGCGCCTCTGTGTATCTCCATGCCTTCTCCATGCATCTCTGTGTAACAAAAATATTTCCCAAAGTTAAAGAATGTTCGAAAGGGAAAAGGCTCCGGAAATTTAAATTTGAATATGCCGACTACCTTCAACCGATAATAAAAAGCCAGTTTGACTTGTCAAAGTAGAATTAATAATTAATTCCATCCTATTTTTATTCCCAAAAATGGCTATATGAAAATTTACCCTGAAAAAAATGCTCCCGGTAGAAGGAGTTTTATTAAAACAACTATCAAGGCTTCCATTGCCTTTACTATACTTCCCCGCTTTGTATTAGGTGGCAAAGGGTATATTCCTCCAAGCGATAAAATAACATTGGGATTTATTGGTACCGGGAAGCAGGCAAGGGGTCTGGTTAAAAATTTTGCTCCAAGAGCACAGGTTATTGCAGCCTCCGACGTAGATAGCCAAAAGTTGAATTTATTTAAACTTATTACAGAAAAGCTTTATGCAGATGTGACCGGCAAACCATCTTACACAAGTTTAAAAGCCTCTGCCGACTTCAGGAAAATATTACAACGGAAAGATATAGACGCAGTAGTGATCGCCACCCCTGACCACTGGCATGCAGTAGCCACCATCATGGCAGCTAATGCTAAAAAACACGTGTATTGCGAAAAACCGCTGGCCCACACGATAGAAGAAGGAAGGGCTATGGTAATGGCGGTCAGAGAAAATAAAATTGTATTGCAGACCGGCAGCATGCAACGGTCGCAAAAGAATTTCAGGCTCGCCGTTGAACTGGTGAGGAACGGTTATGTGGGGGATATAAAAGAAGTGCTAGTAAATGTAGGCAAACCAGCAATTGCCTGCGATCTGCCAAAAGACCCGGTTCCGGCGGTGCTTAACTGGAATAATTGGCTGGGACCAGCTAAAAGCCGTCCGTTTAATGCAGAACTGGCTCCTCCCGTGGAGAAAGATATTTTTCCTAACTGGCGAAGTTATAAAGAATTTGGAGGTGGCATTTTAAGTGACTGGGGTGCACATATGTTTGATATCGCGCAATGGGCACTTGATAAAGATCGCAGCGGCCCGGTTCAGTTTTTTCCTCCTGATGGGGCAGCACATAAAACCCTGACCATGCTTTATGATAACGGTATAATTATGAAACACGAAGATTTTGGCCGTGGCTTTGGGGTTCGTTTCATTGGCACTAAAGGAAGCCTGGATATCAGCCGTAGTTTCCTAGATAGCGTTCCGGGTAATATCGCCACATCAACCATCCAGGCAAATCAGTCGCATGTTTATTCCAGTGATGATCATTATACAGATTGGCTGGATGCTATTAAAAGCGGCAAGCCTCCCATCTGCGATGTAGAAACAGGGCATCGCACAAGCAGCCTTTGTTGTCTTGCCAACATCACCTACTGGCTAAACCGCCCGTTAAAATGGGATCCGGTCAACGAAAAATTCCTGGGTGATAGAGAGGCAGATAATTATTTAAAAGCAAGCATCCGCGCACCCTGGAAGTTAAAATAAAAACCATGAAATTTCATCTTATACCTCGTACTTTATATCTCTTAGCACTCCTCTTGCCAGCTTATCTATCACCCGCTTTCTCCCAGAGCCAGCCATCGTTTGTTCTGCCTGACGTGCTTACGACCAACGGGGGAAAAAAGATAACCAATACCACTCAATGGCGCTTAAGGAGGAAAGAGTTGCTGGAACTATTTTCCTCGCAAATGTATGGTCGATCACCTGCCCGTCCGGCGGCAATGACATTTAAGGTATTTGATAATAATGT
>JBDSBP010000319.1:0-19968 GCA_039921525.1 Chitinophagaceae bacterium
GGGGCTTGCCCCCGCCCTGACTGCATATGAATAAGCCAGTATATTTATGGGAGACGTCGACAAAATACCACACGTATCCGGTGTAACAGGTCGGGGGCAAGCCCTGCCCCTACAAACGCCGCGCATCAAAAATGTTATTTACACGGATGATATCGGAGCCGCTGATCGAATACTCATAAATTATCAGACATCCTTTTTGGTTATCAGGTTTATCTATTGCATTAACGAAACATCGCGTTAACAAACAAATCTCTTTTTATAATATATATCCTGCTAACCATCTTTGTTCATTAAAATTTCAATCTTTTCCATTCTATTTACGAGGCAAAATAAGCTCCTTAAACTTCCTCGTTAGTTCCGTCAACGAATTCTCCACACCCATCCTTTCCAAAGAAGAAGCACCCACAAAACCATGCACATCCGTTTGATCAAGAACTATACGTACATCTTCAGGCGTATTAATAGGCCCGCCATGCGCCAGGAAAAATATCGCAGGATTAACTTCCTTACCCGCTTTCATTATTTCACGGGTACGGCTAATCGCATCCTCCATGGAACAGGATGCATTTACCACTCCAACTGATCCACCGATCGTTGTGCCTACATGCGAAATGATAGCATCTGCACCGGCTTCGGCCATCAGCCTGGCTTCATCCGGTTTCGCCACATAAACAATGGAAAAAAGATCCATCTTACTTGCAAGCCTCACCATTTCAACCTCTTTATCGAATCCCAGTCCTGTTTCTTCCAGGATCTCCCTGAACTGGCCATCAACTATACAATGAGTGGGGAAATTATTAATGCCGGAAAAACCCATTTCTTTAACCTTAAGCAAATGGTGCCACATTCTTCTACGTGGGTCGGAACCATGTACACCGCAAATTACCGGAACTTCCTGAACAACAGGCAATACTTCAAACTCACCGAGGTTTAATGCTTCGGCGTTCGCATCACCATATGCCATCAAACCTGCGGTGGATCCATGTCCGGCCATGCGGAAGCGACCGGAATTGTAAATAATGATAAGATCAGCACCACCCTTCTCAATAAATTTAGCGCTGATACCTGTTCCGGCGCCAGCGGCAATAATAGCCTTGTTTTCATTAAGTGTTTTCTGTAACCTGTCTCTCACCTCCTGTCTTGTATATGGATTACCTTTTCCTGTCCATGGGTTTGGCATATGTATTCGTTTTTAGGTTATGTTAATCAGAATTGACGCGTGGCTATCAGCTATCAGCCGTAAAAACTCACTTGCACGCTGATAGGTGAATAACATTTCATTTTATTAATCTACTTTTCTAACATGCCGAGCAACACGCTCACTAATTTCTCCGCAAATTTACTGTCATTGACATGAGCATTCACTTCAATAACGTTTACTGATCCGTTCGCACTTTCTTTTATTGACTCGAACAACACCTGATCGATTTCAGGTCGAAAAAACACACCGCCTTCCTTATCAACCTGGGATATTCCCAAAGTTGGCAGCAAGATACTAACGGCGGCGGTTGATCGCTTCACTCTTTGTACAAGCCTTTCCCCCAATATTTTGTTTTCTTCTTTATTGGTTCTCATCAACGTAACATCCGGCGCCCACTGGTAAAACTCCCGGTTTTTATATTGCACAGGTACCGTATCTATTTGTGCGAAATTAACCATGTCCAGGCAGCCAGGAACCACTACTTGTGGTATTCCCATTTCAGCAGCTGCATTTAACCTGCCCGGCCCGGCGCTGCAAATACCGCCACATAAATCATCCGCCAGTTCGGTAGTAGTGATATCCAGAACAGCATCGAAACAACCTTCCCTGATTAATGACTCCATGGTGCGGCCGCCAACGCCAGTCGCGTGAAATGCGAGCACTTCATATCCACGTTCCCTTAACATTACACTGCATTGATCTACACAAGCCGATGTATTTCCAAACATACTGATAGCTATAGTTCCGATAGAAGTATTTTCTTTTACCTTAGTAACTTTCGACATGGCACAAATAGCAGCCGCGGCCTGGCTTATCAAAAGCATACTGATGCTGTTCAGCCCCGCGATATCAACAATCGAAGGCATCAAAGTAATATCCTTGTTACCTGTTTGCCTTGACAGATCCTTAGCTGCCACCGTTGATAAACAGAGTTTAGGAATACCAAATGGTATAGTTTGCATGGCTGAAAGGGCAATATATGTTCCGCCGCCGCCCCCCATTCCAATGGCGCCTTTTATCCTTTTCTCCGTTATTAATTTCGCTACCAATTTAGCTGCTCCTGCAGCCATTACTTCCACGGCGAAACCGCGATCTCCTTGTCTTCTTAAATCTCCAATCAGATGACCCGCTTCCAACGCAACCTGTTCAGAGTCAAAATCAACGGGAAAATCTAAAGTGGTACCCATAACGCCGGTATTGAGTGTTATTACCGTTTCGGCCTGCTCTAATAGACATCTGCGCAGAAATGCAAAATTCTCTCCTTTAGTATCAAAACAGCCGAGCATTAAAATACACTTACCGGTTTCGGGCATACTATTATATAAATTATTATCCGCTTTTCTTTTACATCAATTCATGAACATCCTTTCCGATTACCATTCAAATATATATGAAAAACAAATGTTTGATTATACAGCATCTAGCCTGTAAAGAGCGATATTCCCCTCTTTTGTATTTGAATGAAAGAATATTTGCGTTCTTATGCAGCTTTTTTACATATTTCTGACTCTTTATGCAGGTTCAATAGGAACCTGATTCGTTTTTATGCGTAATTTACATTAACTGACTGCTTAATAATGCTTAAAAAAGAAAGACAATCTTTTATTTTACGGCAGGTGAATATTCACAACAGGGTACTTTCATCTGATCTTAGTAATGAGATGAATGTATCTGAAGATACTATTCGCCGTGACCTTCATGAACTTTCCGATAAAGGAAAAGTATTAAAAGTGCACGGTGGCGCTTTATCAAAATCTTTTCATCTCTCCATCTCTCAAAACAGCGTTTATTCGCTCGATGCAAAACAAACCATTGCACAAAAAGCAGTACATCTTATTAAAGACGGAATGTTTGTATTAACAACGGGCGGCACTACTATAATTGAACTAGCCAAAGCATTGCCGGTAGAACTCTCAGCCACCTTTATTACCGGCAGTATTCCTGCAGCGTATGAGTACACCAATCATCCCAACATCGAACTTATATTTATTGGAGATAAAGTCTCAAAAACTTCGCTGATAACAGTTGGTGGTGAAGCCATTTTAAAGATCAGGCAACTAAAAGCAGACCTGTGCATACTGGGCACCAATGCCATTGATATAAATTATGGCTTAACGGATAATGACTGGGATGTGGTGCAGGTAAAAAAAGCCATGATAGAATCATCAGAGAAAGTAGTATTACTATCCATTTCTGAAAAATTAAATACGTCGCAACGCATAAAAGTTTGCGACCTGAAAGAATTAGATATTTTGATCACCGAATTGCAGCCACAAGACAACTTGCTTGCAGGTTATAAAAATGCAGGATTACAAATTTTATAAATAATATTCTAAACCCTAAATGTTCAAATTAAAAACTGCGATATGTATAGAAAACTAAGGTTAAGGCAGTGGAAATGGAAAAACATTTCCTTCGCCCTGGTGCTGCAGCTAAGCATGATAGCTGTTATGGCACAGGTTAAAATCAGTGGAAAAATAACAGGCCCGGACAGAAACGGGCTTCCCTCTGTATCTGTTCAGATCCGCAATACTACCACTGGCACAGTAACAGATGCGACTGGTAATTATGAACTTAACACACAACTAAAACCAGGAACTTACATAGTTGATTTTACCGGTGTTGGTTTTAAATCAAAAGAACAGACAGTTCAGATCGGTAATGCAGCTTCTTACAAAGCCGATGTACAATTGTCGGAAGATGCGTTAAAGATGGATGAAGTGGTTGTGATAGGATCTTCCCTGAGCCAGTCAAGAAAACAACTGGGTAATACAGTGAACTCAGTTAGTGCAAAACAACTTTCAAACACCGGTTCCGGTAATATATCCGCGGCATTGCAAGGCAAAGTTCCGGGGGCACAGATCACACAAACCTCGGGCGACCCGGCAGGTGGCATCTCCATTCGCATGAGGGGTACGAGTACTATTAAGGGATCTTCTGAACCCCTATATGTTATTGATGGCGTTATAGTGAGCAACAGTACCACAAATGTTACCAACCTTAACGTGGCTGCCGGTGCAAGCGCTGAAATAGGCACCAATCGGCTCGCAGATATTAATCCAAATGATATCGAGAAAATTGATATCATTCCAGGAGCATCCGCATCAGCGATATATGGCTCAAGGGCGAGTAATGGGGTGGTTTTAATAACTACCAAAACCGGTAAGGCGGGTCAATTAAAAATCGATTTTGGAACAAGTATTATTTCAAACTCATTACGCAAAAAAGTTTATATCTCTACTTATGGTAAACAGTTTGGCACTACCGCTTTGCGGTTAGGAAATATCAGTGATGGCCCAGGAAATATAGTTACCTATACAAGACCTGACGGGCAGGCAAGGAAATTGTCGACCGGCCTGGTAGATGTTACGCGGTATGATTACCAGGATGAGATCTTTCATAAAGGATTGGGTACGGATAATTATATTTCGTTAAGTGGTGGCTCGGAAAAAACGAAATATTATTTTTCAGGTGGTTATTACAAAAATGAAGGCATTATTAAAAATACTGATTTCAGAAGGTTCAATTTTAAAACAAGAATTGAGCAAACGGTTAGTAAATATTTAACCATTGTCGCGGGCGTTGCGTATACAAACAGTTTCTCCAACGAAAAACCGAATGGCAACGTGTTTTGGAGTCCAATCAACTCGATAAATATTACCAACAACCTTTATAATATTAAAGACAGAGATGTGTCAGGAAATTTAAAAGGTGTTGAACCTACAAGAGTTAATCCTTTAAGTGTTATTGAAGACATGTCTTTAACCCAACAGGTAAACAGAACTATCAGTGACATACAAGTGAAAATAAAACCCTTCAAAGGACTAAGCATTGACTACATACTCGGTGTTGATAATTTTAGCCAGGAAGGCAGAAACCTGATTGAACGGTATCCTTATATTTCTGCACAGGAAGGCCTTGGATATGTATCGAGCGCTTTGGTTAATACCTTCCTGATTAATAATGATTTTAATATTTCTTACCAGGCAAAATTTAATACTATATCTACTTTAACTACTGTTGGTTTTAATCACCAGTATCAAAAAATTACCGGCCTTTTTAATGAAGGAAGAGATTTGTTAAATGGGATTACAACTATTAACGGGGCAGGTGTAAAGTTAGATCCGAGGTATACGGATGATCAGCGGCAAATATTTGGTGGATTTGTGCAGGAAACTTTTGGTTATAAAAACATATTATTCTTAACGGCTGCCGGGCGTATTGATGGCAGTACTTCTTTTCCAAAAGATACGAGAACTTATTTCTATCCAAAATTTAGTGGTGCATGGAATATAAGCGATATGGGTTTTTGGAACAATATGAAAAGCGATTGGTTCAACTCTGCCCGTGTGAGAGCTTCCTGGGGATTGGCCGGGAACCTTAGTGGCATTGGTTCTTATGATAGGTTTTCTACCTATCTCTCTGGTAGTATAAATGGAATTGCAACGTATAATGTTAATACCGCATTAGGTAATGAATTTGTAGAGCCTGAAAGATCAAGTGAATTTGAGTTCGGTACTGATCTGTCATTTTTAAATAACCGGTTAGGGTTGATACTAACAGTTTACAATAAAAAAATCGTTGGCAATTCACTGTTAGTTGACAGGGTACTTGCTCCGTCATCGGGAGGTAGCACGAGGACTGAAAATGTAGGAAACCTTACCAATAAAGGCTGGGAGCTGGCAGTAACAGCAACGCCCGTTTCAGGTAAAGATTTTAGCTGGGATATTTTTGGTTCCGTGAACCATAATAAAAATTTAGTAACTGCTTCCAGCCAGTTGTCACCCGTAGCGCTGGCGAATGCCGCCGGCTCTGTTTCCGTGATCCTCGCCGGTCAGCCATTAGGCGTTTTTTATGGTAATTATTTTGAAAGAGATAAATCAGGTAACCTGGCACTGGATGCAAGTGGAAGGCCTATTGCGGCAGTAAACAACGCCACACAAAGGGTGCTGCTGAGAGGAATATTAGGTGATCCAAACCCTGAATGGGTGTTAAGCTTCCGGAACAGCCTTACCTACAAAAAAATAAATTTTAGTTTTTTACTGGATGGCGCACTGGGTCAAGAAGTTTTTAATGCCGACAAGCGAACCAGGCAGGGCGTAGGTATTGGTGATTACTCCGAAAAGGAAATAAAAGGGGAATTACCGCGGGGTTACATCTTTTCTGTGTACAATACGGAAGAGTGGCGTGTAGAAAGTGGTTCTTACATTAAATTAAGAGAAATCGCTTTATCTTATGAGCTTCCATTATTTGCCAAATTCATCAAATCATCTTCTATTGCTTTTATTGGCAGAAACCTGATAAGCTGGGATACCTATGACGGTTATGATCCCGAAACAAATGCCGGTGGAAACAGTTCCGTGTTGAGGGGAGTAGATTTCGGTAATGTGCCTATTCCGAGAACATTACAGGTATCCTTCAGGGCTGGCTTTTAATCTTAAAAAATGTATAACATGAAAATGCTACGAATAAAACAAATTTCTGTATTTCTCTTACTGGGTAGTTGCTTTATCACTTCTTCCTGCAATAAAGAATATATTAACCCGAGCACCGCATCTGTACCAAGTGTAACTACCAGTGCAGATGGATTGATGAATCTATCCGCCGGCTTGCAAAGAAGGTTTACTATTGGCCGCCAAAGTCCATTATATACTGCTCCCATCGGAGGAGCATACAGTGTGTTTGCACTATATACGCTGAACATCGGGAACACGGCGGAAAAAGAGCTGGAAACCGGTAAAGGAGCCGTAACACAAGCCAATGCAATTGTGTCGCAGATGTGGGCGCAGTGCCTGTTAACCAAAACGGAAGCGGAAACCATCCTCGATAATTTAAGCGTAGCCGCTGATCCAACAGACAAAGTAGGATTAAAATCCTACGCCAGCATTTTCTATGGTTTAAGTATGGGGACCATGGTTCAGTTTTTTGAAAAAATACCCTTAACAAACGGTTCCAACGCCGCATTCAGCCCTAGGGCAGATGCACTCCAAAAAGTGATTACCGTTCTGGAAAGTGCCGACGCAGATTTGGCAACCACAACGCCCAGTGCAAAATTCTTAACTAAAGTGCCTGCAGGAATAGATATTAAGAATACGGTGAAAGCATTGCTGGCACGATATTATAACATACAAAGCATGATTACGGGAACCTATAATGCCACTTCGGGTGCAAAGGCATTAACCTATGCTGCAGCTGCCAGCCTGACTATAAAATCAGAATTCAGGTTTACGGCTACCACTACAAACCCAATCGGGGAGCAAAATTTTTCTGTAAATGTATTTGGCGCCATTGATTCAACGCTTGGTTTAAGAAACGGGCTAGCGCCTGTTCCTGCTGCTTCTGACCCAAGGGTTGGATATTACATCAGCAAAACAGGACCAACTACTTATCCATTAAAAGCATTTGCTTTAAATACTACAGCCCCTTATCCTGTTTACCTGCCGGGAGAAATGAGTTTGATTATTGCAGAAAATTATGCGCGTCAATCCAGTTTTGCGCAAAGTAAAACAGCGCTGGATGCAGTGCGTACCAAAACAACAGATATCTATGGTATTGGTGCCGCACAACCTGCCTATAGTGGTGTTTTAGCGATGCCTGATTTGTTACAGGATATTTATAAACAAAGAAGACTGGAGATGTTCTTAAGCGGCCAGGAATTGGAAGACAGCCGTAGGTTTGGCCGTCCGGCACCTAATGCTGCCAATGAAGAAAGAAACAGGACTTTCTTTCCTTATCCGTCTATTGAAAGAGATAATAATACGAATACTCCCGCCGATCCTGCGATTTAGCAGGTATGTGGCTTGAGCTTTGATGAAATCATTAACTTGTTAAAGAAATATTCTCTGATTAGAGGGTATTTCTTTTTTAGACATATAATTATGGTAGATGAATTCATCTAAAAAGTCGTCCTTTCTATCTTTCCCACAATAAATATATACGAACAGGCTCCCATCAAACCCAACGCTCCTATAAATACAAGAGCCGGTTCGAAATTTCCGCCTCTCACCAAATATCCGATAACAATGGGAACAATTATAGAAGCCAGGTTGCCGGCGAAATTAAATACACCACCAGTTAGCCCGATTAAATTTTTGGGGGATAATATCGAAACAAACACCCAGGAAATTAAAGCCATACCAGCGCCAAAAAAAGCAAGAGACATGAAGAAGATTACCAGCGTAGTATCATTTGTATAATTGGCGCCAACGATGCAGCTCGACAAAATGAGCCCGACAATAATGGGTGGCTTACGGGCCATACTAATCGATCTTCCTTTTTTCACTAAATAATCAGAAAGAAATCCGGATAAGAGCAGGCCTGCACAAGCCGACAAAAAAGGTATGGAAGCAAGAAAGCCGGTTTTAATAAAGCTTAATCCACGATATTGCACAAGGTATGTGGGAAACCAGGTAAGAAAAAACCAAAGGGTGGCATTAACGCAAAACTGTGCGATGTAAATTCCCCATAATGTTCGACTATTAAATACCTGTTTCCAATCAAGCCGGCTCCACGCAGTATTCTTACCGGCATCATGCCCTTTCCTTCTTAATACACCTCCCCCTTTTTCTATATAGTCCAGTTCAGCTTCATTTACATCTGGATGTTCCAGCGGGTCGCGATAAAAACGATACCATATTAGTCCCCATACTAAACCTACTAAACCCGTTACGATAAACAACCCTCTCCAACCGGCATAGTACTGAAGCGACACCAACACGGGCGTTAGAAAAGCCAGGCCAATGAATTGTCCTGACACATACAAAGCGGTGGCGGATGCCCTTTCAAAATCAGGAAACCAACTGGTGACAATGCGGTTATTGATAGGATAAGAAGGGGCTTCGAAAGCGCCGGTAGCCAGCCGAAAAGTAAATAAACTGGCAAAACCTTTTACTAAACCCTGCGCTATTGTAGCCAGGGACCATGTAGCTAAACAGAAAGCATATAAAATTCGCGGCCTAATACGGTCAGCAATCAAACCCCCGGGAATTTGCAAAAAAGCATATGACCATCCAAAAGCTGAAAAAATAAATCCCAATTGTACAGGAGATAACATCAGTTCCTTACTTAAGCTAGTGGCGGCTACCGCAAGATTTGTTCTATCCAGGTAATTGATCACAACATTTATAAACACGAGTGTCAACATCCCGTAACGTACCCGTGTTCTTTTGTTTGTACTCATTGGTTGCACCGATGTTAATGGTTAATTGGTAATGGTTAATGGTTAATGGTTAGATTGTTAGCTAATCTAAATGATAAAATAACTATTTAGTTGCCCATTAACCATTAACAATTATCTTCCTATCTCGCCGTCCAGCCACCATCAACGGTTAGCATGGAGCCAACCATATAACTGGCAGCATCACTCGCTAAAAAAATGGCCGCGCCCTGGATTTCCTTTAATTCGGCCCAACGGCCAAGTGACGTAGCGCCGACAACAAACTTCATTCCCTCTTCCGTATCTGCGATGGGGATATTCATTTCTGTTAAAAATGGCCCGGGACAAAGTGCATTTACATTGATATTGTAAGGTGCCAGTTCCAGGGCAAGTGCCCGGGTCATCTGCACCACAGCACCTTTGCTGGAAGCATACGGAGTACGATTAGCCAAGCCCACCAATCCTAATGTACTCGCCAGGTTAATAATTTTGCCGCTTCCATTTTTTTTCATAAAAGGAGTTACAGCCCTGGAGCAAAGCCAGGTTCCGTTTACATTTACCTGCATTACTTTAGCAAAGTCTTCGGGGGTAATTTCATCAATTGGTCCCCTGATGTTAATGCCAGCGCTATTGATAAGAATATCAATTTTTCCAAAGGCGTCTACTGCCGCTTTTGCCATAGCTTCTGTTTGCAGCAAGTCGGTAATATTTGCAGGGAATGAAATAATTTTTGTTCCATAATCGGTACTAAGGTCTTTTGCAGCCTGGCTTCCCTCCTCTGCATTTCGATTTACCAGCATAATATTCGCGCCGGCGGACGCCAGTCCGGCAGCCATTGCATAACCCAGGCCTTTTGACCCTCCTGTTATGATGGCGGCTTTTCCTGTTAGATCAAATTGTTTAATTCCCGGGAGCAATTCTCTGGTCATAATGGCGATACAATTAGTAAGCCTAAAAATAAAGTATAATTAAAGCATTTTGAATCTTTTTTATTAATAAGCTTTCACACCAATTGTCAAATAAACGGTTGGATTTTTAGGGGTCGGGTTTAACCCCTACAGTACAGATGATATTATTCCGCCAGCAAATAAATCGCCACCACAGCCAGCACCATTCCCGATAATACTACCCAGTGAGGAAAAACTGCATATAGGATAAGTGATAGGATGATAGAGATAACCGGCGCAAGTGCTGTCATCGGAACAACAATAATTGCTTTTCCATATCTAAGCGCATATACCAGTGTTAAAGCTCCGATCGAATTGCTAACCTGAATAATTGCTGCAAGGTAAGGTCCCTTGAACCCCCAGTTGACAGGTTTGGAAAAATCAGTCATTCCCCATGCAACGGGGATAAGTAAAACAGCCGTCGCCATCATATAAAAAAAAATGCTTTCAGCCTTCATGGTGTTATTGGAAAACTTCATGGCATAAGCCTGTATGCCCCACATAAAAAAAACAATAATAGAAAGCGCTAACCACAAATAACCTGTAACATTTTTATCGTTTGGTGGCTGGTATGATAGTAAAAGTATTGCCAGGATTGCCAGCGCAATGCCGGCTTTATGACGTCTGTTTGTTGTTTCTTTTAAAAAAATAGAAGAAAGAAAAATAGTTACTACCGGGAAAAGTGAAATTATCGGGAATACTACATAAGCGGGCCCGTCACGTAATGCTTCAAATAAAATCAATTGTCCGGCGGCACCAAGTATGCCTACCATTGAACCCAGGAATATAGAGCGCTTATCATACTCTACCTTCCAGTTAATAATAATAAGACCGACTATGGCACATGGTATCATTGTAATGGCCCACACTATATATCCCATAGTTGCGGGAAAACCTGCCTTTTCCGGTATTTCAATTAAAGCACCCCACAAACCCCAAAGAATGGTTGTAATAAAAGTATAAATTAACCAGGGTTTGTTTTTCATGACTGAGCTTCCCGGTTTACACTATACAATGATGACTTCAATTCCGGCATTTTCTAATTTTTTTTGATCTTCAGGTAGTATGCCGGAATCGGTTACCACAGTATCTACTTTCGAAACCGGCGCAATATAAGCCAGGCTTCTTCTTAAAAACTTACTTGAATCTGCCACAACGATCACTTTCTTGGCAATTTCTATCATGATCCGATTCAAATGTGCTTCGTCTACATTGGGAGTTGATAAGCCATGAATGGTGCTGAAACCATCTACAGCCAGGAATAATTTATCACAAAAATAATTTTTGAAATTCTCGCTGGCAGCGGCGCCAATAAGTGAAAGTGAATTCTTCCGTAAAAAGCCGCCTGGTATAATGACATTGGTATTTTCAAATTCAGCTACCTCATTTGCCACGTTTAAAGCATTCGTAATAATGGTCAGGTGTTTTACTTTGGAGAGGTGTTTGGCAATCTCAATGGTGGTGGTGCCTGAATCAAGTATAATCGTATCATTGTCTTCTATGAGTGCTGCGGCAGCTTCGCCGATCCGCTTTTTTTCTTCGTAATGTTGCTTGTTTTTATCAGCCAGGTGAAAATCTTTTCCAACGCCATCTAATTTGATCGCTCCACCGCGGGCACGGATAAGCATTTTTTTTTCTTCCAGTTTGGTGAGATCGTTCCTGATGGTGACTTCACTCACATCCAGCTCTTTACTTAGCGCATTTACATCCACCTGGCCTTCAAGTCCCAGCTTTTGTAAAATCAGTACCCTGCGTTTAACGGTTGATCTTTTACCTTTTTCAGACATGCGGGAGAGTTTTACAAAAAATACAGGCAAGCAGATTATTACTTGTTCAGTAGCCAGCCAATTAATTTATATAATCAGTAAAGAAACAAAATAAATTCAAATTATCTTTCGAAACAAGTTAAACCAAAAAATATTTTTCTAAAACAAAGGAAACAAAGAAATATTTTTATATTACAGCATAATTCGAAAGGAAATACAATTTATTAACCGATGATTAATACAAAAGCCAACCCGTTTCTTGGGTATTCTCTTAAAGAATTAACAGGAAGAGGGGCCGGGCATACGGCTCTGGAAATAACACAACAACCTAAACTCTGGCTGGCAACCTGGGCAACAGTCGCAAAACAGCAACGGTCACTGGAAATTTTTTTTCATAAGATATTTGATAAGGAAAACCTGGATATTATCCTGACGGGTGCCGGAACCTCCGCCTTTATCGGTAATATACTGGAAGGTCCTTTCCAGAAAAACACCCGAATACATACCCGTGCAGTGGCATCAACTGATCTTGTTTCGCACCCCGACAGTTACTTTCATCCTACTCAACCTAGCCTGCTTATTTCTTTCGCACGTTCTGGCAACAGTCCTGAAAGCCTTGCTGCAGTTGATTTAGCTAACAGGTGCTGCAAAGAAATATATCATTTGATCATCACCTGCAACCCGGATGGAAAGTTGGCGATTAATGCACCTGACAATCAATCCTATGTTTTTCTTTTACCTCCGGAGGCTGATGACCAGGGACTTGCGATGACAGGCAGCTTTACCTGTATGCTCCTGGCCGGACTGCTGCTGTCTCGACTATCCTACCTGCACGAACTCAAAAAGCAGGTGGAGAGATTGTCAGAATATGGGGAAAAGATATTAAGCAGGTATATCTCCCCACTACAGGAGATCGCCCGGCTCGATTTTAAACGGGCCGTTTTCCTGGGTTCAGGACCACTACAGGGTGCATCGAGGGAGTCACAATTAAAACTCCAGGAACTTACGGACGGCAAGGTTATCTGTAAGCATGACTCCTTTCTTGGTTTCAGGCATGGACCGAAAGTTGTTCTTGATAACTCTACTTTACTGGTTTATTTATTTTCCAACAAAGCCTATGTGCACCAATATGAAACCGACCTTGTGTTCGAAATCAATGCCCGGGAGAAAAGTCTCTTCAGCATTGGGGTTTCAGAATCACGAAAAGAGGGGTTAGCAGTTGATTTACAAATAGTGCTTTCGAATGATGATGAAAAAATCGATGAAGAATTTCTGGCTGTTTGCTGTGTGTTGCCTGCACAAATCTTAGGTTTCCTTAAATCATTACAATTGGGTCTTGAGCCTGATATGCCGTCTGTAAGCGGCTCCATTGCACGCGTAGTAGAGGGCGTGACCATCTATCCTTTTACTTCGGATGCACAAACAATTGAAGTATAATATCATCGCCTGCCTGCCTTTGATCAGCTTATAAAATGCAGCATTTTTCCATAATATAAAATTCCATATTATATGAAAAACATTGATGTTATTGTTGTTGGCGAACTTAATACCGATATCATCCTCGATCAGATTGGTGCTTTTCCTGAAATGGGCAAAGAAATTGTTGCCAGGCAAATGGCTATTACCCTGGGTAGTTCTTCGGCCATCTTTGCAAGTAACTTAAGTAGCCTGGGTGCCAAAGTTGCTTTCATTGGTAAAATTGGAAAAGATCACTTCGGTGAATTTATAATACATACTTTACAATCTAAAGGTGTAGATACCAGTAGTATCCGGCAAAGTGAGGTACTTAGAACAGGTACCACGCTGGTATTGAATTACAACGAAGAAAGGGCCATGGTAACTTATCCCGGAGCAATGGACGAGTTGAGTTTGAATGATATCATACCAACTCAATTGGCCTGCGCAAAACACCTGCATTTTTCCTCTTACTATTTACAAGCCGGCTTGCGGGAGAATATTGGAAAACTTTTTCGGTTGGCTAAAGCGTACGGATTGACCACATCCTTTGACCCGCAATGGGATCCGGCTGAAAAATGGCATATGAATATGGAAGACATATTGCCCTTCGTGGATGTTTTTCTCCCTAATGAAAAAGAATTGCTGAATATCACTGCTACGCATTCCATTCAAGAAGCGATAGATTCCATAAAACACATCTCTAATATTATTGTGGTGAAAATGGGCAACGAAGGTTCGCTTTCCTGGTACAATGGAAACTTGCTGCATAAAGAGCCTTTCCTGAATAAAACCGTGGTGGACGCCATCGGCGCAGGCGACAGTTTCAACGCAGGGTTTATTTTCAAATTCATCCAGGATGCTGCTTTAGAAGTTTGCCAGGAATTTGGAAACCTCGCTGGCGCCATTTCCACCACCGAACGGGGAGGCACAAGCGCTTTTACCGATCACAAAAAAGTAATGAAAGTTGCCAAAGAAAGATTCGGATATGCAGAATAAAATAACACTACAAGATAAATTACAGGAAGCCAGGATGGGGGGATACTCCCTTCTTGCAACGAATTTTTATAATTATGAAACGTTGCGTGGCATCCTGGAAGCGGCTGCCAGCCTGGAACAACCGATCATTCTTCAGCTTACAAAAAGTTCTATCGATTATATGGGACTACAAGTGTCTGTTAAAATGGCGAGGGCAGCGCTAAAACAGTTTGGTGTAACGGGTTGGTTACACCTCGACCATTCAGAATCTTACGAACTGGTAGCCGAATGTTTGGATGCCGGGTTTGATTCAGTGATGATTGATGCGAGTGAAAAACCCATAGAAGACAATATAATTATAACAAAAAAAGTGGTGAACCTTGCCCGCTTATACCAAGCCAATGTAGAAGCTGAACTGGGGTATGTTGCCAAGGTAGGACAATCAAAAGAAAAACTCGGATTTACCGAACCGGAAGAGGCAGAACGTTTTGTACGTGAAACAGGCATAAACGCCCTGGCCGTAGCTATTGGATCTGCACATGGTTTTTATAAAGAAATCCCAAAACTTGATCTTGAAAGACTGAGTGCCATACATCGCATAACCAATGCGGCCCTTGTTTTACACGGCGGCTCCGGCATACCCGGCCCTATGCTGCGAAAAGCTATTGAAAGAGGAATTTGCAAAATCAATCTCGCTACCGAGATCAAGAATATTTTCATGCTGCAATTACAGGAAAGCTTGCTGCATACTATTGAGATTGATTTAAGAAAAGTTTTTCCGGAAGCGATTAATGCCGTAACTGTGTTGGTGAGGGAAAAGCTGGCGGTAGTGGGGGTTCCGGTGGTAAGTTGAAAAAAGTTTAATGATCAACCTACCTTACCCTCCTTTTAAGGCTGAGGTTAGAACACAAATATGTAATCGTTTGGTCATGAATTTTCAGCCCCGAAAGGGCATATGATTTTAGCTTCGAGCCTCTGCAAATAGATCAATTACACGCTTCTTCTCATTCAACCACCATGGTTAAAAAAAATACTCTGAAAGGAAATGAAAGGTTTTATGTATTAAAATGTAAATTTTAAATTTATTTTGAATAATATTTTTGGTTTTGAAAGATATTAAGTAGTTTTAAATCCATCAAACAAGTAAACGAAAGAAAAAGTCTTTTATTTACAATTATAGAAAAGGATTTGTAAATTGATATTATTAAAGATGTTGCTTCCCAAACGGGTAACATTCTTAAAAATTCCTCAACTGATTGCCCCATACCTTATTTAAGCTGTGCCCATTTATCAATGCTTTAGGTATAACATTATAAAAATTCCCAATTAGTTAAACTGTTTATGATGAAAACAAAAAAACAACTACCGGCAATCTTTGCCATTGCGTTTTTTACGATTTTATTGTTATCAACTTTCCTGGTGACTGCTCAGAACACCATAGTGTCAGGAATTGTAAAAGATGAGAAGGGTCCGTTGCAGGGTGCCTCTGTTACCCTGAAATCGAATACTAAAATCGGCGCTACCACGGATGAAAACGGGCGATACAACCTTACGGTTCCTGCAGGCAGCGTTTTAGTATTCACTTTCAAAGGCTACAAATTATCAGAGATGCCAGTGAATGGCAGAACCGCCGTAGATGCTGTTTTACAGGCAGAAACGGATATTTTAAATGATGTGGTGATTGTTGGTTATACCTCTAAACAAAGGTCGCAGATCTCCAGCTCGGTGTCGATAGTTTCTGGCAAAGAACTGAACGATGTAACTTCCAGTAATATCACTAGTTTGTTACAGGGAAAAGCACCGGGAGTGGTCGTTTCAAATTCATCAGGTAATCCTAATACCAATTCAAATATTGTGATTAGAGGGTCAAGCTCCATATCTGCGGGTTCCGAACCGCTAACAGTAGTGGATGGCATCATCGGGGGAAGTGCCAACCCGGCCGACGTGGAATCAGTAACAGTGCTAAAAGATGCGTCTGCTACAGGTTTATATGGTTCCCGTGCAGCAAATGGCGTTATTATAATCACCACCAAATCGGGAAGAGCCGGAAAAACACGCGTTACGGTAAATGCCAACACAGGGTTTAATAAAGTGACCATGGGTAATTTTCGCGTAATGAACTCACAGGAAGTATATGATTACGACAAATCATTTTTTACACCGGCAGACTTTGCCAGGGAAAGACCCACCAGCCTGCTCCAGACGAATACGAACTGGCAAGACCTTACGTACAGAACCGGCATCACCAAAGACTATGAAGTATCTGTTTCCGGTGGCTCCGAAAAAACGCAATTCTATATCTCCGGTATTTACTACAATGAAGAAGGCACCGTACGACATACCGGTATCGAGCGTTTTAATATCCGGACAAATCTTACGCATAAGATAAATGACAAGTTAAAATTAAGCGTGCGAATCAATGGCAGCAACAGAACAAACGAGAACGAAGCCTCCGGTAATTACGGCGCCATCAGTGCAGCTGTAAACAACATGCCTTTTGATAATCCTTATAACGCAGACGGAGCCATAAAAATAGGCACGGAGCCTGGCTGGGTAGGAAGAGAACAGGACAACTTCCTCCATGGCTGGCAATATAACTTCGACAAGGGCAGGGCTCTATCTGTAGACGGAGACCTTAACCTGGATTATTATATTACACCCAACATAACTTTTTCTACGTATAACCGTGGCAGTTATTCCAACTCAAAAGGTCAACTGTATTACGATGTAAGATCAAAGGCGGGCAAGGGTTTGGGTGAGCTTACCAATAATTATAGCTATGGCAATAAATTAATTACTTCCAACAGGTTAAGCTATGATAAAAAATTCGGCAACCACTCGCTTAACGCTATTATCGTTGCGGAAGCAGAAAAAAATTACGTGGATAATAACAGTCTGTATGGCTCAAACATAACTCCCGGCCTGCATGTAATGGAAGCCGCCGCTAATATTTTACGACCAAGCTCTAGTCCGGGCTCTACCTCGGAGAATGCATTTACAAAAGGCCTGGCACAGGTTGACTACAATTATAATAACCGTTACTTTCTTATTGCATCATTCATTAACGAATCTTCTTCGAGGTTTGGTAAAAATAACCGCGCAGCGAATTTTTATACATTGGGAGCTTCCTGGATTCTCAGCAACGAAAATTTCATGCGTACACAAACTGTCTTCAACCAGTTAAAGATCAGGGGAAGTTATGGCTCCACCGGCAACGCTAATATTGGGGATTACCAGGCCCGCGGTTTATACAGTTTCACCTCGCAATATGGAGGAAACCCGGCCGCTATCCCTTACCAGATCCCGAACGATGACCTTACCTGGGAAAAAGCTCAGTCAACGGATGTTGGTTTAGACATCGGTTTATTCAACAGGATATCATTAAATGTTGACTGGTATGAAAAAACTACCAAGGGGCTTTTATTAAATGTTCCATTACCCACCACCAGCGGGTATTCATCTGTTATTCAAAATGTAGGCTCTGTAAAAAATACGGGTATAGAATTAAATCTTACTACAAAGAATATCGACGGTCAGGATTTTAAATGGGAAACCCGTTTTAATATCGCCTTTAATAAAAACAAAGTGTTGGTGCTGAACCAGGGAAAAGATATAACCACAGGCGATATGCGTGTGAGCGTGGGACGTGACCTGTACACCTGGTACTTCAGGAAATGGGCAGGGGTTAACCCCGCAAATGGAGATCCCTTATGGGAACAGATAACCAGTGATGCCAGCGGCAATAAAACGGTAAGTACTACTAATAATTACAACTTGGCCACGCTACAGTTTACCGGCAAAGCAACGCCGGATTATACGGGGGGTATCAACAACGTGTTCACGTATAAAAGCATTTCGTTAAGCGCCTTTGCCAATTTTGTACATGGCGGTCTTGTATATGATCAAACTTTTTTAGGCTCAGACGGAGCTTATCAAACTTATAACGAAGCAGTATTACAGAGTGGCCAGAAAAGATGGGAAAAAGCAGGAGATATCGCCACGCATCCCAAAGCAGTGTATGGCGGTAACCTCAACTCAAATAAACCATCTTCCAGGTTCCTGCAGGATGGAAGTTATATCCGTTTGCGAAACGTTACCCTGGGATATGATCTACCTACTGCCTTCATAAATAAAATACATATCAAAAACATCAGGGTGTATGCAAGTGGCGATAACCTGTGGACAGGCACAAAATTCCTGGGAATGGATCCTGAAGTAGCCCTGAGTGCCGGTAATGGCGCCACTATTGGCAACTCCGGTAGTTCCTACAAATACCCGATCAGCAAAAAAGTATTATTTGGTGTTAACATAGAATTTTAAAACTTACAATAATGAAAACCACTACAATAAAACATTTACTGCTAGTTACCAGTACGCTGGTAAGTTTGGCCGCTTGTAATAAAGACCTTGAACCTTATAATGCCAAATCAGACGACACCGCATTAAGCTCACCTTCCGATCTGCAAACAGCTACCTACGGCGCCTATGCCGGCCTGGTGAATGCAGACTATACCCTGAATCTCTATTGGATGAGCCAATACCCTGATGATGACGTGGCATTAAGCGGAACAACCAGTAATACCTTATATAACAACTATACCTATACGCATTTTCCTGGTATGGTGAATACAACAGCCTTCTGGAAACAATCGTATAAAGTTATTTATTCCGCGAATCGTATCATTGAAAAAATTAAAGACGGTGAATCCACAACACTCGATCAGTTAAAAGGTGAAAACCTTTACCTGAGAGCCATGGCGCATTTTCACCTCGTACGCTTTTTCGGACGCCCCTATCCGCAGGGCCAGGGCCAAAACCCCGGCATTGTTATAAAAGACAATACGTTAAATGATCAGCCCTCCCGGAAATCCGTGAAGGAAGTGTACGATTTCGTTATAGCCGACCTGCTTAAAGCAGCGACGCTTATGACGGTAAACAAAAATTCCTGCTTTGCTTCAAAAGAAGTGGCTTATGCTCTTTTGTCAAGGATCTATTTGTACAAAGAAGATAATGCAAACGCCATCCTGTATGCGAATAAAGTTATTTCGTCTAACCGGTATAAAATGTTAGAGACAGAGCCTTATAAAAAATACTTCACCTCAGTTCCGGAAAATAATACGGAAACAATATTTGCCATGCGTCACACGCAGGCAGATAACCGGTTTAAATCTGCCATCGGAAACCAGTTTTATAATGACCCGATTACTCAATCCACCGGTTATGGAGAGAGTTATGCTTCGCAGGTTTTGGTAAACCTGGTTGATCAAAACCCGCAGGACGTTCGGCATAGTTTCATTGAGCCGCAGCGGAACGCCAGCGGCCAGATGCTTACCCGGGGTAATACACCTAAATATTTTATGAACAAATTCAACTGGCAGGAAGGTGTTGCCAACCTTAGTTCACCGGTTATTTTACGTCTCGCAGAAATGTACCTGATCAGGGCGGAGGCGAACGCTAAAATGGGTA
>JBDSBP010000320.1:0-10475 GCA_039921525.1 Chitinophagaceae bacterium
GGCAAAGAAAAAGATATTGAAAAGTATTGCGCAATGCTTGAGAATATGGGAAGGCTTGGTGTGCATTTGCTGTGTTACAATTTCATGTATCCGGGTTGGTATAGAACATACAAATCATTGCCCGAAAGAGGAGGCGCAACTGTCAGCGGCTTTTCGTATGAAGCGGCATTGAAAGAACCGGTAAGCCGATATGCCCCAGTGACGGAAAGCCAACTGTGGGAAAATTACCAGTGGTTCATTGAACAGGTGATGCCTGTTGCCGAAGCCAATGGTGTAAAAATGGCCTTACATCCCGATGATCCACCAATAAGTCCGTTGCATGGCATCAGCAGAATATTAATTTCAGCAGGGGCAATACGCAAAGCGTTGTCTTTTTCTGATAGTCCATCCCATGGTCTTACCTTTTGCCAGGGTACTTATACCACAATGGGTGAAGATGTATTCAGTTTGATACAGGAATGGGGCTGCAGTAAGAAGATATTTTATGTTCATATAAGAGATGTGGTAGGTACACCAAAGGACTTTAGAGAAACATTTCATGATAACGGCCCTACCGATATGTTTAAAATGATGAAAGCATATAAGGAAACAGGCGTTGAAGGGCCACTCCGTTCAGACCATGTTCCTACAATGGCAGGAGAAACAAATGACAACTTCGGTTACGAGATGAAAGGCAATTTGTTTGGTATAGGATATATAAAAGGCCTGATAGATGCCTTGTCCTTGGCGAGCTTAACCTAGGTCTTTGATTATTAATATCAAAATCACCTGTTGGTCAATGGCAAGAATGTTTCTTATGTCGCCATTAACCCTTATCCCTGTTTGCAAAGCAGATAATCTTTCGAAATTATCAACCTATAAGGTTTTGACTGGATGCAGCTTTAGATTTCAATCGTAAACCTTATAGGTTTGTCGGAGTTTAAACTCAACGTTTTTTAAACCTTCCAGGCTAACGCATCCGTGCTTAAATCAACCTATAAGGTTTTGATTGAATGTAGCTTTAATTTTCAAACGTAAACCTTATAGGTTTGGCGGAGCATACACTCAACCCCCATCATTTTTTACCCAGCGGAAAAACAAGGAGATAATAATGCGCTACGTTATAGGCAGGATGCCTTGTGCGTTGAAACCTGATGTTATACACTAGTGTTATGTCAACTCTAAAATGACGCTTTGGCTATCAGCCTTCAGCCTTCAGCTATCAGCCTTCAGCCTTCAGCTATCAGGAGGAAACTAATTCTAGCATTGTTTTCCTGAAAGCTGACTGCTGACAGCCAAAATAACCGACAGTTTATGTCTGACATGACACTAGCCATTTTGATCAACAGCCGCACCTACAAATGGCACAGTAGGAGCGATTAAAACCTACACCACGTATTTGGTTGCAACGGCTATTAAAGCAAGACAAAAAGTATTTTACAAAAACTTGTTCCTTACCTTTACCGGGTAAAAATAAAAATGTTTCCAAAAACATGTGGAGTTACAACATGTGCTTTAATTTTTAAAGAGCAAAAATCAACGGACAACTTTTAATTTGGTGTTAAAGAAATTGCAGCGGTAT
Source organism: Chitinophagaceae bacterium (assembly GCA_039921525.1). Classification (GTDB taxonomy): domain Bacteria; phylum Bacteroidota; class Bacteroidia; order Chitinophagales; family Chitinophagaceae; genus JADCRZ01. The sequence continues at coordinate 1,562 of JBDSBP010000320.1, forward strand.
TGATGCGCCTGAACCTTGAATTGCGAAAAATTCTGCAAATACCTGGTAAAAAATATTTATTGCTATCTTTAAAAGGTCCATCAGGTAGATTTTATCAAGATAAAAAATCTTTATAAAAGTCATTGGCAGATATCGTTACGCCAATAGACGGAGATAATTACAACCTGCAAAAATTGGCGAATTGCAAAATTAACTTGAAAACAACCTGGCTTACATGAAACAACGATAATTTTGTTTGAAGATGTTCGACTTCCGCCTTAAAGTATTTCATACTGTAGCCAAACGATTAAGCTTTACAAAAGCTGCAACGGAATTATTTATTACACAACCTGCCGTTACCAAACATATTAAGGAGGTAGAGCAATATTTTAAGGTGCAGTTGTTTGAACGAAAGGGGAACCAGATCAGACTTACCAACCAGGGACAGGTTATGTTGCAATACACGGAAGAGCTGTTCACCATTTACCGGAAGATGGAATTTGTTTTAAATAGCTTTTCCAATAATCACAAAGGGTCATTGCACCTGGGCGCAAGTACTACAATCAGCCAGTATGTTATACCATCTGCCTTGGCTGAGTTTCATAAGAAATATATGGATGTTGAGATAAGGCTGCTAAATGGAAATACTGAACAAATTGAACACGCACTTCTTAATAATGATATTGACCTTGGAATTATTGAAGGTAAATCAAAAAACAAGGGTATAAAATATACAAGGTACCTTAAAGATGAAATTGTGCTGGTGAGCAAAATCAATAATCCGTTAGCTAAAAAACCGCTGCTTACTATTGATGAGTTAAAAACTATTCCCCTGCTTGTGAGAGAAACAGGTTCTGGTACGTTGGATGTTATTGCCCACGCCCTAAAGCGCTTTGGCCTTGCTTTCTCTCAATTAAATATTGAAATGGATCTGGGTTCTACAGAAGCCATTAAAACCTATCTGCGTAGTTCAAAATGCATGGCTTTCCTTTCCGTTCACTCCGTTTCTACTGAACTCTCCAATAATATTTTTAAAATTAATAACGTCGAGGGATTACAAATTGAACGATTTTTTTACTTCATTGAAAGACAGGGAACATCTGAACAACTTGCAAACCTGTTCATGCAATTCGCCAGCCACTATAACTTAAAGTAATAAGAGATTACTATTAACCATTTCCTTTATAGTTCATTCTATCTCACCTTTGTCACATGATTATCCTATTACACAACGGAGATTATCATAAAAAATATGAAACAGAATATTATAAAAGACAAGGTGGTATTGGCAGGTGCATGCCCGGGTGATCCGGAATCACTTACATAAAGGCTTTTCGTTAGGTCAACTGCATGAACAATTCAAATGGATGCATAACCACGAAACAGTACATGATTATTTTATACTGGCAGAAAAGGATTTGGTTTCATATAATAAAGCAGAACGGGCATAAATAGCAATACAACAAATACGATGTTAGTATCAAATAAAATGAAGTTGGTGGAAGAAATACTTTCAACCTTTACGAGGGAAGAACTTTTTTGGCTGAACGGATATATAGCGGGAAAGTTTCATAGTACAAGTCAAACAGAAACTGCAATACCTGTAAAGCCATCTGTAAATAAAATAACGATTACTTATGGTACCGAAACGGGCAACTCAAAAAAGCTGGCTTCCGAATTTGCTGCTAAGGCGAAGACAAGGGGTATTAATGCAAAGATTATCAGTCTTGACCAATACCGCTTAAATGACTTACCTAAAGAAGAATATTTATTGTCAATCATAAGCACACAAGGTGACGGCGAACCGCCTGCTGCCGCTAAAAAATTCTATGATCATATTCATAAAAATGACTCTAAACTCAACAAGTTAAAATATGGTGTGTTAGCTTTAGGCGATACCTCTTATCCGTTATTTTGCAAAGCAGGTGAAGATGTGGACCAGCAACTTAACAAGTTGGGCGGCGAGCGGCTTATGCCGCTTCGAAAATGTGATGTTGACTATGAAAGTGAAGCGCATGCATGGTTTGGCCAGGTGCTTCACCAGTTAAGCAGTATAGCGAATAGCAATAATACAGACATATTCGCACCTGCTGTTACTAAAAAATCAACCGGTAAAAAAATATATAACGGTACTATTTTAAGCAATACAAATCTTAATGACCGTGGTTCTAACAAAGAAACGCATCATATTGAAATTGCTGCTGATGACATAGAATATTTACCAGGCGATTCATTGGGCGTTATACCCGAAAATCCTGTTACTGCTGTTGAGGCAATTCTTCAGTTGTTGGATATTGATCGTACAAAAACGTTCTCCTTTAGAAATGAAGAGGTAACCGCTTTCGGACTACTTAAAAAGAAGCTGAATATTTTTTACCTGCCGGAAAGGGTTGTAACTAAATATGCCGGTCTTATTAACCAGGATATTCCTCCCACAAAAATCGGGCTATTTGATTTATTGAGGATCTATCCTTTACCAAATAATAACCAATTTGAACAGCTGATTGATATATTGGAGCCCATTGCTCCACGATTATATTCTATTTCGTCTTCACCCGAAGCCCACAACGGCGAGGTACACATCACTGTTGCAAAAGATAGATTCACGGTGCAAGAAGAACAAAAATGTGGTTTGTGCTCTGACTATTTAACTACATTGCCGGAAGAGACAAACATCGAATTTTACGTCCACAAAAACAGTCTATTCCGCTTACCTGCGGATGATAAAGACATCATCATGATTGGGCCCGGAACAGGCATCGCTCCGTTCCGTTCGTTCCTTGCGCACCGCGATGCAACCGGTGCCTCCGGTCGCAACTGGTTGTTATTCGGCGACCAGCATTTTGTAACAGACTTCCTTTATCAAACAGAACTGCAAAACTGGAAAGAAACAGGAACACTTACTAAAATTAATCTTGCCTTTTCTCGCGACCAGCAGGAGAAAGTTTATGTGCAGCATAAGATGCTCCAACACGGGCAGGAGTTGTATGAATGGCTTTCGAATGGTGCATCCATTTATGTTTGCGGCTCAAAAGAACCTATGAGCACAGATGTCGAAGATACTTTGCTACAAATAGTAGAAAAGTTTGGAAATAAAACCATAGAAGAAGCAGTGCAGTTTGTGGAGCAGTTGAAGGAAGATGGCAGGTATTTGAAGGATGTTTATTAAGCGAGCAAACAGAAGCCGAAGATTCGGGATATAATTAAGTATGTGTCACTCCAAGGGCGTTCGTAGGGGCAAGGCTTGTCCCCGCCCTGTTGCACTGGATACATGCGGTTTTTTGTTGAAGTTTAACATAATATCCTGGCAGCTTGTACGTCCTTTATTCAGGCTTTTTTTAAGTGTATAACGGTCTGTCAACCGACAACATTCAACACCAACAATAATTTCATAAATATTAAAGAAGGCTCTCCATATGGCTGAAAATAACCAACCGCTTTCGTCAACCGAAAGAATTAAAATGGCAAGTGATGGCCTGCGCGGAACATTTGTTGAAAGCCTTGCAAACGAGATCACAGGCAGCATCAACGAAGATGATTATGCGCTGGTTCGCTTTCATGGCATGTATGTACAAGACGACCGCGACCGCCGTGATGAACGTGCAGCAAAAAAGCTGGAACGTTTGTATTCATTTATGATTCGCTTACGGCTTACAGGCGGCGTAATCTCTCCTGAACAATATATAACTCTTCATAACATCGCAGGGGAAAATTCTACCGGAACGCTTAAGATCACAACCAGGCAAACCATTCAATTGCATGGTGTTTTAAAATCGAAGGTAAAGCCAACTCTAAAAGCATTTAACCAGGCTGGTCTCACCACCTTGGCTACCTGCGGAGATGTGAACCGTAATGTGCTTTGCAGCTCTCATCCAATTCAATCGCCATGTCATACAGAGATCTACGATTATGCCAGAGAAATAGCAGCACGGATGTTGCCAAAAACAAACGCCTATTACGAAATCTGGCTTAATGGTGAAAAGCTGATTGATAAAGAACTCGAAGCAGACCCTTTGTATCAAAACAGGTATATGCCTCGTAAGTTTAAAGTTGGCATTGCTATTCCGCCAAACAATGATATTGATGTATTGGGTAACGACCTTGCACTGATCGCTATCATAGAAAACGATAAATTAAAAGGCTTCAATATAGCAGTAGGCGGAGGCATGTCTGCAACACATGGTAATTCCGATCATTATGCCCGTCTTGCATCAGTATTAGGTTTTGTGTCTGGTAAAGAAAATGTATTAAAAGCAGTGTATGAAGTGGCCACCATTCAAAGAGATTATGGTAACCGCAGCGATAGAAAAGTAGCCAGGTTAAAATATACCGTGGACAGGTTAGGACTGCCATTTTGGAAAGAAGAACTGGAGCGCAGATGCGGATTTGAAATGGAAGCGCCACGGCCATACCGGTTTGAGTCACGTAAAGATTTTTATGGCTGGGAACAGAACCATGAGGGCTTGTGGTATTATACGTTGTATATAGAAAACGGAAGGATTTTAGACGACGAAAAATTGTCTTTAAAATCTGCGCTTTTGGAAGTGGCAAAAACAGGCAAAGCTGCTTTCACCTTTACCTGTAACCAAAACCTGATACTGGGGAATATTCAGCAGCCGGACAAGGCTATCATACAGGAAATACTTGACAGGTACAAAATTATAGAACATACCGACAATGCCTCCGCCCTTCGTAAAAATGCCATGGCTTGCGTAGCATTAAATACTTGCCCGTTAGCGTTAGCTGAAGCGCAAAGATACATGCCGGTACTGCTGGATAAAATTGAACCGTTACTAATTAAACACGGATTGGAAACAGATGAAATAATCATGCGAATGACGGGTTGTCCTAACGGTTGTTCCAGGCCTTATGCCGCTGAAATTGGCCTGGTTGGATCTGCTTTAGGCAAGTACAATCTGCATATTGGCGGAGATAGAATAGGAGAAAGATTAAACAAGTTATACAAAGAAAGCCTGAACGAAGAAGAGATACTGACAATGTTAGATTACCTGTTCGGTACTTACAAAAGTGAAAGAACCGATGGCGAAACATTTGGTGATTTTGCCTTTGAAAAATGGGTACACAGTACTGACTTAATAAGAACCGCAAGCAGTTTTAGCGAAATAAATATGCCGAAGCCATACCATATAGCTTTGAATGAAGATCCTGCCATAAGGTTATAGTTTCTTCCCCAGATCATAAAAACGTATGTTGAAGTTCTGTTGAGTAAATAAATTCAGTGCAAAAGTGCAACGCAACGAAAGTTATTAGTGTCATGTCAAACATAAACTGTCGGTTATTTTGGCTATCAGCTATCAGCAGTCAGCTATCAGGAAAACAATGCGAGAAGTAGCTTCCTCCCGATAGCTGATAGCTGATTGCCAATGCGTCATTTTAAAGTTGACATAACATTAGTGATATGTCAATAATAAACTGTCGGTATGCTGGCTATCAGCTATCAGCAGTCAGCTATCGGGAAAACAATGATAGAATTAGTTTCCTCCTGATAGCTGATAGCTGATAGCTGAAGGCTGATAGCCAAAGCGTCATTTTAGAGTTGCCATAACACAAGCAGTAACCCATTAAACCTGGTATAGATTTGACATGGTACAGGGGGAGTCAATCTTGTTTGATCCGCTAAAGAAAAGTTTGCGTGTAATGAACAACAACGAAACATTTACTGCTGATCTGCCGGAAGAAAAATATACATTTTTTATTGTTGCGCCGATAACGCGTTCAGGCATTGCGTTTTTAGGCGATGCCGGGAAAATAACAGCAACCGGTAAAAAGAGGATCGCCACCATTACCGATACGGCAAACACGCTGCACGTAAAAGTATTGTTCGCCGAAGGCGAAGGACCCGTAACCCTGCAGGGATATTCTGAAAAAACGGTTACAGCGGTTACTTTAAAAGTGATGCAGGATGCCGCCTCACATTTGTTTACGATTATTGTACCGCCGCCTGTGCAGGGGGAAATGGTGAATGTAAAAATGCAAACAAAATAAGTTTATCATGCAAATTCCTTCCTTCTTTATTATGATTAGGATACCCTGGTGTTTCACATTTATTAAGTATATAAAATAAATTTTAGACAGCTTCTTCCCATAACCTGACTTGACAGCTCTATTTCCAGGAAGCGCTGGAACAACGGCGGAATTACAAATTAATCACCAGCGACAGTACCTCGTTTTATTGATGAATATATATATTTGGTGTAACCCAACCCTAATCACAACTATGAACAGAAGAAAATTTGTAACAATGGGTGCAGCCTCAGCTTGCCTGTTGCCTTTGGCGGGCGCCGCATCATATCTGCCGGTGTACGGCCCGCAGGCTCCTCCCGGTAAGCCGGGCTGGCTATTGCAGCTTATTAAGCTTAATGATGGTGATCTGAAAGGAATGTCTGCGCTAAAAATAGCCGATCCCAAACATGCCCTGTATGGAGGATACCAGTCAGTCGTGGAGATTCCAAACCCTGTCAGTACCTGTGGCTATATCTTTAGGGCCTGCGCTGCAATTGCCACGCCCGAGTCGGTATATTACCAGTCCAAAGCAGTGTTGAATAACATTAGTATTGCATTACAAAGCCTGCTGAAAATGCAGCATTCTGACGGTACTATCGATTTGCTCGAAACCAATTTTCATTCACCGCCCGATACGGCGTTTATGGTAAAAAGGTTGATGCAGGCATACAATATCTTCATGCAGGCAGACATACCCGGCAAAGAAACCGCTAAGCCATTTTTTGAACAATTTTTAAAACGGGCAGGTGAGGCATTGATAACAGGTGGCATACATACGCCAAACCACAGGTGGGTGGTATCGGCGGCTTTAACCAAATTAAATGAACGCTGGCCCGACCCCCGCTACATAAACAGAATAAACGATTGGCTGGCAGAGAAGATAGACCTGGATGCCGACGGACAGTACACAGAAAAAAGCACCTATGGCTATTCGGCGGTGGTTGACCGGGTTTTGATAACCGTTGCCAAAGGAGTTAATAAACCTGAACTGCTGGATGCAGTGCGAAAAAATTTATTGATGATGCGGTATTACCTGCACCCGAACGGCGAAGTGGTAACGGAGGCAAGCAGTCGCCAGGATAAAGGCCAGGTTGGCACAATGGAAAATTATTATTACGCCTGCCGGTTTATGGCGTTAATTGACAACGATGGCGAGATGGCCGCTATGTGCCGGATCATAGAAAATACGTCGTTGCCTAAGCTCACTGATACCATGAATTATTTTCTGGAAGATCCATCCCTTTGGAAGGAGTTACCCGGGAGCAAGCCTTTGCCCGTGAGCTATGTAAAATCGTTTCCTTTTTCAGGGGTGGTACGCATAAGGCGCAACCAGTGGGATGCCACCATCCTTGCTAACAATCCGGGGTGGTTTACATTTCATAAAACAAACGCGGTGTTGCAGGCAATGCGTATAGCCGCTTCTTTTTTTGGAAAAGGTCAGTTTCAGGCTGAAACTGTAGAACAGGTGGGCGATAAATGGGTGCTGACCCGTAAGCTGGAAGGCCCATATTTTCAGCCATTTCCGAAAGACAAAATACCGGGCGACGGCGACATGGCAAAAATGCCCAAATCTCAACGACAACAAAGCAATGTTCAGTATCTTGAAACGATAGTAACCATATCGGAAGCCAACAATGGTATTAGCGTTGATATCGACGTGAAAGGCACCGATGGAGTACCGGTTTCCATGGAACTGGTCTTTAGGCCTGGTGGGATCTTTAATGGGGTACAAGCCCATCATACAGAAAAAGATGCCTGGTTGTTTAGCGGGGAAAAAGGAGGTTATACCGTTAATGGCAATACCCTGCAATTTGGTCCTGGCAAAATGTTGCATAAAGGCATTCATCTGCGTGGCGCATTGCCCCCTATGGATGCACCAACTGTTTACCTCACGGGCTTTACACCTTTTAAACATACTATCTTTCTATCATAAACATTTACATTTTACCTCAAAAAGTTGTGAAACGCTTTCTATTATTTTCACTCCTCTTTTTGCTTTTCCCCTGCCTTCTAAAGGCCCAAAAAGACTTTCAGAAAAAAGTGCAGTCCCAAATGATTTTGGCTGAAACCGATTCAGTGATCGACTTGCCTGAAGGCACGTTTACGCTTACCAATACACTTTCGCTGGAAGGAAAAAAGAATATCACCATTAGAGGTAAAGGAATGAGTAAAACCATTTTGAACTTTAAAGGGCAGACCGATGGAGCTGAAGGTATTCGTGTAAGTGATGGAACTGGTATTGTACTGGAAGGGTTTACGGTTCAGGATGCCAAAGGGTATGCACTAAAAACCATGCATGTAAACGGAATTACTTTTAAAAATGTAAAAGATGAATGGACGGATACCCCTGGTCCGCAAAATGGTGGCTATGGTTTATACCCGGTGCAATGTAAAAATGTAACGATTGACAAATGCGAGCCAATTGGTGCTAGTATAAGGCCCGTCAATCTACTCCATTTTACGACTTGCGAATAGATAATTTTTCAATTACAGACAAGTAATATTTCAGTTTCGAACATTTCTTACCTCTGCGAAATATATTTGTTACACAGAGATGCACGGAGGGTACACGGAGGCGCTCCGTGAAACACCGTGCCTTCTCCGTTTAACTCTGTGTAATATATTTGTTACACAGAGATGCAACAGAATCAACAGAACACTTCATCACTTGTCAAAGTAGAATTAGACAATGAAAGGAAATTACTTCTTTATTTTTTTATTTGGTTGCATAAATGCCCAAAGTCAAAAGATGGCGGCACCTGTGCGTTTGCGATGTGACTTTTTATTAAACACTGATACAACTCAACGGTTTTTTTAATACACTTTACAGCATTATAAATACAGTACAGCCCGATACGTTATCAGCAATAAAAATATCACTATACCTTGGCATCAAATTTAAAAATAATTA
>JBDSBP010000321.1:0-5245 GCA_039921525.1 Chitinophagaceae bacterium
CCAATGAACTTATGGTTAATCTGGTAAATGCAAAAGATCAAAAAAGAATGTTGGTAAAACAAATCATACAAAATAATGCAGACCTGATTCCCGATTATGATCAAAAAACATTAACCGTAGTATTACATTCCCTCTCAGCTCCCAGGTTCAACGAAGAAGCACACAAACTTGCACAATTACTCAATCAAACAGAAACCATTTTTCCAGGATCTGATTTAAAGCTTATTTTTAAAACCTCCGCACTTTCTAACTGCGAGAAGTAAGGAGTTCTGAATATAGGAGAGGTCAGTATTCAGAAAGTAACCCTTTTTTATGCTCTTGCTGGAAAGCAAACGGTGTTTTCCCGAATTCCTTTTTAAAAGATTTGATAAAATAGGACTGGCTCTGTATGCCGACCTTATACATTGTTTCCAATGCGGTTACATCTTCAGTTGCCAAAATTTTAGCAGCTTTTTTAAGTCGCAGCATGAGGATGAATTCCCCCAGGGTTTTCCCGGTTATACTTTTTATTTTCGTGTAAAGATTTGAACGACTTATTCCTACCTGCCGGGTGATCCAGTCGATCTCGAGGTCTGTATTGTCAATATTCTCCTCAATAATATTTATCAGAGAATCGATAAACGTCTTTTCATTGGTATTATGCACCAGTTCCCGGGTTTCTGCGAAAACGTCCTTCGAGTAACGCTCTTTGATCCTGTTACGGGCCTCAATAATATTCCTGACGGTAACCTGCAGTAATTTCATACTAAAGGGCTTGGGAAAATATATATCTGCGCCATATTCTGCACTTTCCAATTGAGTTTCGGCTGACGACATGGCTGTGATAAGAATAAAAGGGATATGGTTGATAGACAGGTCCTTTTTTACATCTACGCAAAATTCAAAGCCATTTTTTACAGGCATCACCAGATCGCTGATGATGAGCTCAGGCAAAAACTTCTTTGTTTTTTCAAAAGCTTCTGCTCCATTTACGGCAAGAATGATTTCATAATCGTCTGCAAGACTGTCATAAATAAAAGTCCTCATTTCATTATTATCTTCGGCAATTAAGATGCATTTTTGACCTTCTTTTTTTGTCTTGCCACACCGATCGTCTCTTTCTTCCATGGAAAAATTGAGATTTTTAATATGAGCCGCAATACTGTTGGGTTCGCGCTGGTATTCGTCTGCAATGGAAATTTCATTATTGGTATATATTTCCCGTCCATACGGCAGGCCGATCAAAAACAGGGTGCCCTTATTTCGTTCACTAAAAACCCTGATCTCGCAGTAATGCTGCAGCGCCAGGGTGCGAACAATGGCCAGGCCTACGCCAGAACCCAGGTGTTTCTCCTGGTCCGATTCCTGTATGCGGTAATAACGGTCGAAGATATTACTAATGGAGGAGGCGGAGATTCCAATACCAGAATCAGAAATTTTAATCCAGGCATACTTTTCGGCAATTTTATCCGGCTTAATACTATATTCTGTCGTGAATACTGGTTCGAAACCGGCTAAATCACTTAAAAGCTCAACCTGGATATTGCCACCGTCTACTGTGTATTTAAAGGCATTGGAAATAAGGTTGATCAATATCTTTTCAAGTACGCATTGGTCAAACCAGATATCATTCATGGGTGTATTTGCCTTAACGGTGTACCAGATATTTTTCCGCATGGCTATTTCTTCAAATTCGTAAGAAATAGATTTCACAAATTCGTTAATGTCACCTCTAACAGTTTCCAGCCTGATACTTTGCGATTCAACCTGCCTGAAATCCATCAGCTCGTTGATCAGTGCGAGTAATCTTTTAGTATTCTTATTAATCAATTGCAGGAAATTTTGCTGCTGAACCAGCGGTAACGTTTCATTCAGCATCTTTTCTGTTGGGCCCAGGATAAGCGTCAATGGAGTTCTGAATTCATGAGAGATATTAGTAAAGAACTGGAGGCGCAGTTGGTGCAGTTCTTCCATTTTCCGCTCTTCCATAACATGTAGCTCCAGGTCCTTCTTTAATTTATACATTCGCGTTTTGTAATAATAGATCCCGAATATTACAATAACAAATAAAACAATATAACTGGTATATGCAGCAATGGTTTTCCACCAGGGCGGGGAAACCTCGATGAGCAGCCCCCCACCTGATGATAGCCATTCATCATTGTTAGTCGAAGCCTCAACGATAAAATGATATTTGCCATAATTTAGATTACTAAAATACGCCGTGCGAAGTGAAGCGTTTACATACACCCAGTCTTTGTTATACCCTTCCAGCTTGTACCTGTAATGACACCTGTCTGGATTCGGAAAATAAAATGCCGCAAATTTAATAGCGAAGTTATTTTCGAGATAGTTGAGCCTGACCGATCGCGTATAGGTGATCGCATTTTGAAGAATTGCATTTTTAGTTTCCTCCTTTTCAACTTTAACGTGTTTATTATCCACAATCAGGTCTGTAAGAATAACAGGAAGACTGATTCGATCTTCCCGGATGTTTTCGGGGTTAAAATATATTACCCCATTTATCCCGCCAAAATACATCCTGTTCTTGCCTTTATGAGCGGAGCCGTTTTTGAAACTGCTTAATTGAAATCCATCGTTGACACCAAAGGCATCAAACTTTTCTTTTTTCGGGTCGAATGTCATTAAATTTTTTCCCCCGAGCCAAAGTTTACCATGACTGTCCATCAGCATACCTTCAATATCGTAAATAGGCATACCATTGAATTGTGTATACTGCTTCACGTTATAACTGCCATCTTTATTCTGGATAATCTTGTTAAGTCCTCCGCTGCCAAGGGTTCCCGCCCAGATGGTATGATCATTTTCACGCAGGATGGGCCATATGTACGATGAGCTAAGGTCTGCTCCCCTTCTCTCGTTGCTGGTATAGTGACGAATGCTTTTTATTAATCCCGTGGTATCCAGCAACACCTGGTCCAACCCCTTGTCTGTACCAATTAATACTTCGGGTGATTTGCCATCAGTATACACAAATGTTACCCGGTCTGAAGAGATTGAATATAATTGTTCCCCAGTCACGGTTATATTTTCCACCTGGTAGTCTCCCTTGCCTTTATATTTTATTCTTCTGAGCCCATTGTCCCAGGTTCCGGCCCATACCTGGCCATAAATATCAATAGTAAGGCACCCCACATGGTTATCAGGAATACCTGGCCCGGCCACTCCCATTTTTATTTTCTCGAAAATACCTTCCGGAGAAAGTTTATCAATCCCGCTATTGCTTCCAATCCATAAATTCCCATGATCATCTTTTGCCAATGACATAATGCTGTTGTCACTTAACCCGGATTTATTAGCCGGGTTGTGCACATAATTTTTATAAATACCAGTAGCGAAATCATAATAGTTCAGTCCATCAGATTGCGTGCCGATCCATAAATTTTCCTTGTCATCCTCTAGCAAAGAGCGAACATAATTCCCCGAAAGAGAATTCATTTTCAGCGGGTCCTTTCTTAACGACATAAACCTCTTTTGGTTAAGGTCTATCATATTCACGCCTCCCCATGATGTGGATACCCATAAACAACCCGCTTTATCTTTGTACAGGCTGTTAATACGGTTGGAAGTTATACTTGATTTATTATTCCACTCGGAGGCCTGGAATCCCTGGTACTGGTATTTTCCACCAGGTGATCCCGAAACAAGGAAAAGTCCGTTGTTGGTACCAACCCAGTACATAGAGCCCGGCTGTTCCTGTATACAGTAAACATTTGTAAGTGCGTTGCCCGATAAAAATGGTTTTACATGTAATGGACCCAGTGGCACCCATTTTTCTTTCTCAAATGGATTAGTTGAATGCAGCGCCTCAAGATTGAGCACCAGGAAACCATTTACCATGCCAACCAAAAGGGTATTTCCATTACCGGGCTGCATACTTCTTATATCGGTCAGTTTCCGGCCTGGCATCAGGTTAGTGACCCTTGTAATACATTTTCCCGGTGAACTATAAACGTAGAAGCCCGAATCTGTTGCGAACCACACATTGCCATTTTTATCTTCGGCCATTGCAAGACAGACCATATTTTTTTTATCAAAAGCCGGAAAAGAATGACTTGCCAGTTTACCATCTGCACCGATCCTGGCAGCATTGATTTTTCCTGATGTATTGGTATAAAATAAAATATTGTCATTGGTAAGTAATAAACCGGATATTGCCTTTTCAAGTGACGCGCGTGCCTCAGGATCAGCGACTGCCACTTCTTCATAAGTCTCGGTTTTCAGGTTAAAGCAATCAAGACCCGCCTCGGTTCCGATCCATAACCTTGCGCCTGAATTATCAGTAATAATTTTGCTGATACGGTTTATATACGCATTTGCTTTGGGATGAGTTCGGTTATAAAAATTCTTGATCTCGTAACCATCAAATTTATCCAGGCCATACAAAGTGCCCACCCATATAAATCCGGTTTTGTCCTGTAATACCGAAGAGGCATCCGTATGAGACAGGCCTTCCTCGATGGTGATATGCTTTATCAGGTAATTAAAATCCTGGGCAATGGAATTTATTGCATACAATGTTGTAATGCTACACAACAATGCAAATGCAGACAGGTTGTTCATCCTCATGGCAAGCACCGTTAACGAGTTCGTAATTAGAAGATAAACATGCCGATTTGCATTAGTCAATTCGAACATGTTAGAAATACCAAATTAAGTAAATTTTATTTGCTGAAGGAAAAAAATACAGTATCTCCGCGATGGTATAGTATGTTGTGATTTACAGGTGAAATTGCCGGGGCTGCTGAATTAATTTCAGGCTTTCCTGGAACAACAAATTGTAAAAGAGTTCTGATTTTCTCCGGATGCAAATGATGATACCAAATATTTTTCATGATTATTAAAGGGGCTTCAATGCGCCAAACCATGGCGAAGGTCCATACTTCCAATGATTGCCTGTTAGCTTTACTTCGGGAATCTTTTCGGGCACAAGGTCAAACTTCAGTTCATTTCTGTATAAAGGTGCTCCGATCTGGTTGTTGGGTGGCAGGTATTCATACACCGTCACATTGAATTGTCCTATCCTGCTCGGGCGGTTCTTATAACCCTCCAATAAATTTTCAGCTGCGATAAAATTCCGTTCTTTCAATGATTTTTCAACTTCTCCAGGTGTAAAAGTGAAGCCCAATTCATAATCCCAGCCTTTGTCGCATATATTTCTGTAAATATAAACATCGGAGAAATTTTTAGACAGTACGTCTATACTTCCAACTCCCCCACTGAATACCCCCGGTGAACCGCATCG
>JBDSBP010000322.1:0-18489 GCA_039921525.1 Chitinophagaceae bacterium
CCAATGAACTTATGGTTAATCTGGTAAATGCAAAAGATCAAAAAAGAATGTTGGTAAAACAAATCATACAAAATAATGCAGACCTGATTCCCGATTATGATCAAAAAACATTAACCGTAGTATTACAGTACAACCCTTAATAATATCCATATATTAAGCGAGATAGCAAAGATCAAGGCCGACAAAGACATTATAAAATCAAAAGAGTACACTGATCAGATCAATACCAAAAGCAGGAGGATGATAACTGATATGGATGATATGCTCTGGAGCATTAATCCGGAAAATGACAGCATGATAAAAACCCTGGAAAGAATGAGTGAATTTGCTGAAGGATTACAAAATATAAATAATTGCAACATCGGGTTAGTAGTAGATGAGAAAGTAAAATCCTAAAACTTGATATGAAAATGCGTCATGAAATTTTCTTCATTTTCAAAGAGGCGCTGAACAATATTATCCAGTTTTCCAATTGCACCCATTGCATTATAGATATCGAAGTTAGTTAAACTTTAAACTAACCTACTTCCCCATCCACTTTTTAAAGTCCGATACTTTCTCACGGCTCACGAGGGCTTCTTTGTCTACCGCAGGTTTAAGATGCAACAGTAATCGGTTACCAAAATAATCATGTATCTGGTCAACACTTTCAACGGAAATATAAAAGGATCGGCTGATACGGAAATATTTATCCGGATCCAACATAACTTCCAGTTCATCCATCGTGTAATCAACCACGAACTTCCGGTTATCGTATGTTTTAAAAAAGTTTAAGCGGCCGTCGCTGAAAAAATAAGCGATCTCATCTACTTCTATTGAAACGAGTTTTTGTGCATGTTTTACCAGGAAGCGTTTTCTGAATTCTTTCAGCTGCAATTTTTGCTGTAATTCTTTAACCAGCGAATCGATATTAAAATCACCTGGGCTTGTACTAGGTGTATACATGCCTTTTATCTGCCGGTATTTGTTCAGGGCTGATTCCAGTTCGTCTTTTTGAATGGGCTTTAGCAGGTAATCAACACTGTTAACCTTAAACGCTTTTAATGCAAACTCATCGTAAGATGTGGTAAATACAACAGGACTTTTCACTTCCACCCTGCTGAATATTTCAAAGCTTTGACCATCGGCCAGTTCAATATCCATTAGTATTAAATCAGGAGTCGGATTCTTTTGCAGCCAGCTAACCGTACTCTCAATACTCTCGGTAACACCTACCACCGAAGCCGTGGAATCAACATCAGCTAATGTTTTCTGTAGTTTTCTAACGGCCAGTTCTTCATCTTCCACTATTAGTATTGTCATGAAATGTAATTTTATGTATTAAGAAGTTAGTTTTCAAATATAGGATCTTGTAGATAATGAAAAATTATTATCCGACGTTTTACTCCACAATAATGGCAGTACTACTGTAAAATTTTTATCATCTTCGAGAACCTGGAAACCAGGATGCTCTAACAAGTCGTATTTCGATTTGATATTTTCCAACCCGATACCGGTTGACAAGGCTTTTATAATTTTTAGTTGAAGGTTATTATTTACGATCAGCTTATTGCCGGTAGTGGTAAATATATCAATCACCAGTGGTAATTGCTTTGAGACGACATTGTGTTTTACTGCATTCTCTATCACTAGCTGTAAGCTCAACGAAGGTAAAAGATAGGTTTCGTACTTTTTATCTACCTCAATTTTAAATTCAAGGGCATTTCCATATCTTGATTTCAACAATTGAAAATAAGAGCGGATAAATTGCAGCTCTTTTTGTACCGTGGAGAGTCCATCTTCATTACTTCGTAATAAATACCGGTAAACCTTACTCATTTCATCCAGGAATTTTTCGGCCTGTGTAGTATCTTCTGTAATAAGCGAAGACAATGTATTAAAACAATTGAACAAAAAATGCGGATTTACCTGGCTTTTGAGCGACTCGAATTCATTTTGCAAACGCTGTTGTTCTAACAATTCTTTTTCGGCCAGGCTTTCTTTCCATTTTCTAAAAATATATTCTCCTTCCCAGATGGAAGTAGCTACGAGGGTAACGGAAATGCCTAACAGAACTCCCATTCTAAAATTCTCGACATTCAATTGGTAGTTCAAAAAATGGATACTGCCAAAGCCATAAAAAAACAAAACCATGGAAGATGTTATCAAGCTTAAATGAGCTACCGTTAGTATGATCAATCGCAATACAGTGTCTTTAAATTCGGAAAATTTGATCCTCAGCCAATGCATCACCAGGATGTGCAGATACCAGGAAATTAGGCCGATCAGGAAAATGAGAGGGAACGCCTGCCAAAAAATGACAGGCTGGTGCCGGTCGCCAAACAATAAGTAGTAGAGGGTGAAGCCAATAACAGGCATCGATGTGAAGAACGTGATCCATTCTATTTTTGTTGGCTTAAATGGTTGCATGTTCGGTTATTTGTTCAGGACTCATCAGAGGAACTTTGAGAACCCTGGTATGGCCATTGTCATTTATTTCAATGGAATTCTGGCATAATAGCCTTAATCGCGTGGAAATATTGGCTATTCCCTGTTCATCAGGGATGGCGTTGTCAGATATTCTAAGCTGAATATTATTTTGTATTTCAAGCCAGCCGAATTCATTCACACGGATGGCGATTCTTAAAGGTTTCTCTTTACTTATCAGGTTTATCTTTAACGAATTATCGAGCAGAATTTGCAGGGTAAGCGGCGGCAGTAGTTTCTGATAGTATGATTCATCTACCTCGATATTCAGGTCTACCCCTTTGCCATACCTGCATTTAAGCAAGTGATAGTAAGAACGCACAAATAATAGTTCTGTACCCAGGTCCACAATTTGTTCTTCGTTATGACGTAGCAGGTACCGGTATACCTTACTCATTTCATCCAGGAAAACTACTGCCCTGGCTGGCTCCTCATTTATAAGACTGGAAAGAGAGTTTAAACTATTAAAAAGAAAATGCGGGCTAACCTGGCTTCTTAAACCCAACAGCTGACTATGCATATTTTCTTTTTTCAGTTGTTCCGTTTCGGTAAGGGTGGTTTTCCATTTTTCAAAACTATACACGCTTTCATGAACAATCGTTGCAAAAATATTTATCAAAACGCCCGTTGTAAGCGCCCAGTTATAATTTGTTTCGTATAATTCATACCCAAAAAAATGAAAATAATTATAACTATAAAAAATAATGGTTATGGTTATCGCTGTCATCAGGTTAAACAGGATAATGGCAATTACAATTCGCTTTATCAACTCACTATCCGGAAACCTGTTTCTTAATGTAACGGCTACCCATGTATGCAGATGCCACGAAATACTCATTATGATGAATGTAACAATGGAGGCCCCCGCCAGGACAGTTATTTCCAGAAAATAACGGTTGCCAAACAATAAACAGTTTAAAAAGATAACATGCGGAATACACACTGCCAGGAAGATCCAGGCATCTTTTTTTGTGTATTGCGGCAGCGTAATCATTTAGTTTAATTGTTCTGTACCTCGTTTAAAATGTGACTATACTTTTTCCCATTTATAGACTGTACAACGTTCATATTCACAAATTAAACGGTTTTGGGTAAAAGAAACTAATCAACGCAACTAATTGGGCAAATGCAGGAATGAATTGTGGAAAACAGCGTTTGAATTGTGGGGATCGGGTATGAGGTATGAGGTAAGGCAATAACTATATAATATTTCCATTTATGAAACACGCCAAAATTGTTTTCTCCTTCATCATACCTTCTAATACCTTCCAGGTTATTTACATTGTGACATCGGGCCAACCTGGTGACCAAAGCTGACAGCTAATGGCCATACCTCATACCTCATACCTCACACCTGACACCCGATCCCCACTTCACCCACACCTTTCCTCAACTCATTCAGAAGGCACTTTCTTTTCGGTTCAACCTGGTGCAATTTTACACCAGCAACCAACAAAAAAGTAAATACTAAAAAAGTAAAAACTTAAAAGAACATAAATGCAAATTAAAATGAAAAAGATCACACAATTACTGGTTCTAGCTCTGATAATTTCGGCCACTACCTTTGCAACAAACATCCACGACAACGTTAACAAAAACATCCAGGCTGCCTTCAACGAAAAATTCGTAGACGCTAAGGAAGTAAGCTGGGCCTCAAAAGATAGTTATGTTATGGCAAGCTTTCAAAAAGATGGTCAGTTCGTGGCAGCCTATTTCACAGGTAATGGCGATTTGATGGGTATTACACGTAACCTGATTAGTCATCAGCTTCCTATCAACCTGCAAAAAAGCTTAAAAAAGGAACTCACAGGTGGATGGATAACAGAACTTTTTGAGTACGCTACTGACGAAGAAACAACCTATTATGCAACGTTAGAAAATGTAGATCAAAAGGTTGTTTTGAAAAGTATCGATAGCCATAACTGGATTATTATTAAAAAATCTAAGAAAAACTAACATTAGCCATTTAAATAGGAGAATCAGGTACCGGACAAAGTCCCGCTTATAGCGGGACTTTTTTGTTTTTGCCCTATAGATTTTTGTTAGAGCCGACCAAAAAGAGGGCTCGACCTGTGAGGTCTCCAAGACCTCAAAGGACCTCAAAGGTCTTAAATGAGGAATCTGCTGGTCGTTAAAACTGGTTGGTCTTGGATACCAGTGAACTTTATTAAAGCTCACCAGGTCTACCCCTCTTTTGTATTTTTGCTCCGCCCGATGTTTCAGAACTATGCGAATCATGCGCAGGTTCCCCTTGAACTTTAAGGCTTCAACAACCTGTTTATCCCCCATTAAAAAAGATTTGCATCATGCCAACGTCTTATGTACTTTTGTACATCAAATTAGTAGACTAATGAATGGATCAACTGTGATATCCAAGCCAGGTAAAAATTTACGCTACTGTTGTTGCACGTTTAATTGGCGTTGTTAAGGTATATATGCCAACCAGCGTTTCCCCCATTCGATTATTTCAATCCGCAATTATTGAATCAGTAATATGTCCAACTCATTAAAAAATCATATACCGGAATTACTTGAAGAGGTACGAATACGCAGCAATGCCGATTCATTACAACTACTTGCTCAGCTATTCCCCGGCGAGGTTACCTTTTCTTCCAGCTTTGGCTTTGAAGACCAGGTTATTACGCATGATATCTTAAGCAATAACACTCCCATCAGCATCTTCACCCTGGAAACAGGACGTCTGTTCCAGGAAACATATTCCGTGTGGAACAATACAAATGAACGATACAACACACACGTTACTGCTTACTACCCCAATCACAAAGACATCGAGGAATACGTAAACGAAAAAGGACCCAATGCCTTCTATGAATCTGTTGATAACAGGAAAACCTGCTGCCATATACGTAAGGTAGAGCCGTTGAGCCGGGCACTTAAAGGTAATTCCGTTTGGGTAACCGGGTTAAGGGCAGAACATTCTGCCGCCCGTAAAGACCTTTCGATCGTAGAATGGGATGAGGTTAACCAAATTATCAAATTCCATCCTCTTCTTTTCTGGACAAATGACGAAGTAAAAGAATATATCAATAAGTTTAACATTCCTTATAATCCCCTGCACGACAGGGGCTTTGTTAGCATTGGCTGCGCGCCCTGCACAAGAGCCATCAGGCCAGGTGAAGATTTCCGCGCAGGAAGATGGTGGTGGGAGGATGAAAGTAAAAAGGAATGCGGATTGCATGAACATGCGGTGCAGCAGGATTCGGCGCCTCGAACTATTTAACTTCACCGAGAATCCGAAGCAATGCAGCTTCACAAAAGAAAACAAACATGAGCACTTATCTTTCAGATTATTTAGACGAATTGGAATCGGAATCCATTCACATATTTCGTGAAGTGGCAGGCCAGTTTGAACGCCCGGCCCTGCTTTTTTCGGGTGGAAAGGATTCCATAACATTAGTGCACCTCGCATTAAAAGCGTTCAGACCGGGAAAATTACCTTTTCCCCTCGTGCATATCGATACCGGGCATAACTTCAGGGAAGCCCTGGCCTACAGAGATAAAATGGTAGCTGGCCTGGGCGAAAAATTAATTGTACGAAATGTACAGGATACCATCAAAGCAAAAAACCTTACGGAGCCAACCGGTAAATTCGCCAGCCGTAATGCCCTTCAAACTTTTACTTTACTGGACACTATCGAAGAATTTCAATTTGACGCCTGCATCGGCGGTGCGCGACGCGATGAAGAAAAAGCACGCGCCAAGGAAAGGATATTTTCCGTAAGAGATGAATTCGGCCAGTGGAACCCTAAATTGCAAAGGCCCGAGTTATGGAACACCTACAACGGTAAAATTCATAAAGGTGAAAATGTACGGGTATTCCCAATCAGCAACTGGACCGAATTGGATGTATGGAATTATATCCGCCGTGAAAAAATCGATCTCCCGTCTATTTATTTCTCTCATAACCGCGATGTTATTGAACACCTGGGTCAATTGGTTGCTGTTTCCGATTTCATACAGTTAGATGCTACCGATAAAGTAATCTCTAAAAAAGTTCGCTACAGAACCGTTGGTGATATGACTTGTACGGCGGCAGTAGAATCCAGCGCTTCGAATATTGATGATATTATTACCGAGATCATCGCTACTAAAACCAGCGAAAGAGGCGAGACCAGGATAGATGACCAGGTATCTGAAGCTGCCATGGAAGACAGGAAAAAGAGTGGCTACTTTTAATATAAGGCTGACCGTTAGGGGCATATTTATTTCATGAAACACAAATAAACATATGGATATTCTTCGATTTATTACAGCAGGAAGCGTGGATGATGGTAAAAGCACTTTGATCGGTCGCTTGCTGTATGATAGTAAATCCATACTCATTGACCACCTCGAAGCCATTGAACGGCAAACCAAAAATAAAAAAGAAGGTGAAATCGATCTTGCTTTGCTTACCGATGGTCTGCGTGCAGAAAGAGAGCAGGGCATCACCATTGACGTGGCCTATAAATATTTTTCAACACCCGTAAGAAAATTTATTATCGCCGATGCGCCCGGCCATATCCAGTACACGCGTAATATGGTTACCGGCGCGTCTAATTCTGAGCTGGCGATAATACTGGTTGATGCCCGAAATGGCGTGGTGGAACAAACCCGCCGTCATTCCATTATTGCATCTTTGTTAAATATTCCACATATTGTAATTGCCATTAATAAAATGGATCTCGTGGAATATTCGGAAGAGGTGTATAATAATATAGTGATCGATTATTCGTCAGTTGCCAACTCATTAGGATTGAAAGATGTTTCCTATATACCTATCAGCGCGTTGAATGGGGATAACATCGTAGAAAGATCGGCTTTCATGAATTGGTACGAAGGAGAATCTCTCCTTCACTACCTGGAAAACGTGAAATTGGAAAATGATGTAAACTATACCGACGCGCGGTTTCCCGTTCAGTTCGTTATTCGCCCGCAGGCGCCGGAACTGCACGATTACCGGGGGTACGCAGGTAAGATTATCAGCGGCGTCTATCATAAAGGCGATAAAGTAACCGTTTTGCCAGCCGGTATACAAAGCACGATTTCTGCCATTGAAATTGCCGGGAAAGAAACCGATGAAGCCTATGCACCACAAAGTGCGGTGCTTCATTTGCAAGATGATATTGATATCAGCCGCGGCGACGTAATTGTTCGTTCGGAAAATCAACCGAATGTTTCGCAGGAATTGGAAGTGCTGCTTTGCTGGATGGACAATAAACCACTGGTTCCCGGCAAAAAATACCTGCTCCAGATTAATAGCCGCGTGGTAAGAGCTGTTGTAAAAAGCATAGATTATAAACTGGATGTAAATACCCTGCAGAAAGACTATTCCACCGAACAGGCGCAACTGAATGATATAATTAAGGCTACCATAAAAACTGCATCCCCTATCCCCTACGATTCTTATAAAAATCTCCGTGAAAATGGTGGTGCCATACTAATCGATGAAACAAGCAATGTTACGGTGGGAGCATGTATGATACAATAGATTGAGGGGGGAGGTTTGAGGTATGAGCAATCCATGAAATAACGAACAACCGAAAACATGAACAATCACCTTTATAGAACATGAACCTTAAACTTTGAACCTTAAACTTTGAACTAATATTTGAACGTTGAACCTTGAACTAATAAATATAGAGGGACCAATAAATGATACTAATATGTTAGGGGAAGTTAAATTAAAGGCTTTACAAGACCTGGTAGGCAACTCAACCCCGGATGAAATTATCTGGATGAATGGTTATTTATCTGCAGTCATCGCCCAAACTGTTAATAAGCCAGCAGAAACTTCGCCTGCCAAAAGTGGAGTTAATAAAATCACGATCGTTTATGGAACTGAAACGGGTAATTCTAAAAAGCTGGCGACTACATTTGCAGCTAAAGCAAAAAAGAATGGCATAAACGCCAAAGTGGTAAGCCTTGATCAATACCGCGTGACCGATCTTTCCAAAGAAGAATATTTTTTTTCCATTATCAGCACGCAGGGTGACGGCGAACCGCCAGCAGCAGCTAAAAAATTTTATGATCATCTTTATCAAATTGGATCTGAAATGGGTAAATTGAAATTTAGCGTGCTTGCATTAGGAGACACCTCTTACCCCCTGTTTTGTAAAACCGGTGAAGACGTGGATGAACAGCTCCAAAAACTGGGAGGCAGCCGCATCTTACCCTTACAGAAGTGTGACGTGGATTACGAAGAAGATGCCAACTCCTGGTTCACTATTGCTCTGCAGACTTTACATCAAAATGGAAGCGCAGTGGGTGCCGCTTCTCCCATTACTACCAAAAAATCAAGCGGTAAAAAAACATTTGCCCGCAAGGTTTTAACCAATATAAACCTGAACGACCTGGGGTCAAACAAAGAAACCTACCATATTGAAATTGAAGCGGAAAACATCGACTATCTCCCCGGTGACTCTATTGGAGTGATACCCGAAAACCCACTAAGCATTATAGAATCAATAACTGGTTTGGTGGGCATCGATAAGGAAAAAACGGTGGGATATAAAAACGAACAGATCAGTATCATAGAACTGCTGCAGAAAAAATTGAATATTTTCTATCTCCCCGAAAGAGTCGTTAAGAAATATGCCGATATAATCCAACAGGAAATTCCGGCCACAAGAATAGACCTGCTTGACCTGTTGAGGATCTACCCTGTAAAAAACCAGGCACAGTTCAAAGATGTAATTACTATCCTGGAACCCATCACACCAAGACTGTATTCTATCGCTTCTTCACCAGAAGCGCATAACGGTGAACTTCATATCATTGTAGCAAAAAATTACTTTGATATTAATAACGAAATAAAATACGGACTTACTTCCGATTTTCTTTCACACCTGAAAGTAGAAAACACCCTGAATTTCTATTTGCACCCAAACGCTCAATTCAGGATGCCGGAAGAAGATAAAGATATTATTATGATTGGACCGGGCACCGGCATCGCACCCTTCAGATCGTTTATAGCACAGAGAGATGCCACAGGTGCCTCCGGCAAAAACTGGTTATTCTTCGGAGAACAACATTTCTCCACAGACTTCCTTTACCAGACAGAAATTCAAAGCTGGCTGGAAACAGGTGTTTTAAGCAAAGTAAACGTTGCCTTTTCCCGCGATACCAAAGAGAAAGTGTACGTGCAGCATAAAATGAAAAAAGAAGCCCGCTTACTATATGAATGGCTTGAATCGGGCGCCTACGTGTTCCTCTGCGGAACAAAAGACCCTATGAGTATTGATGTGGAGAACACGTTACTAAGGATCATCGAAGAGCAGGGTAGCCGTTCCAAAGAAGAAGCCATCCAATACCTGGATCAGATGAAGGAAGATGGAAGATATATGAAGGATGTGTATTGAGGAAGGCTATCCGCTATCAGCTATCCGCTATCAGCTATCGGCTATCAGCTGGATTCCTGGATTTGATCAGTATGTTTTGATTTTTCATTTTGAATGATCTGATTTTAATTGAACTATTATCTAATATATAAATGAAATGCGGGTCCGAAACTCGGTTACAAAAGCTGATAGCTGATAGCCATTTTCATCCCTCACACACAACAATGACAGACAAAAACAATCTCTCCCACATCGAAAAAGTGAAACAGGCTAGTGATGGTTTAAGAGGAACTATTATTCAGAGCATGCAAAATGAAGTTACAGGAGCCATAAGCGAAGATGACCAGGCCCTCTTTAAATTTCATGGCATGTACCAGCAGGATGATCGTGACAGACGCGAAGAACGGGCTGAAAAAAAACTGGAAAGATTATATTCTTTTATGATCCGTTTACGATTGTCCGGGGGCTTTCTTACGCCGGAACAATGGATTGCCGTACATGCCATCGCGGGTGAAAATTCAACCGGTGTTATTAGAATCACCACCAGGCAAACTATCCAATTGCACGGCCTAATCAAATCAAAAGTTAAGCCCACCATTAACGCATTTAATGAAGCAAAGCTGCATTCCATTGCCACTTGTGGAGATATAAACAGGAACGTGTTATGTACTTCCAACCCGATACAGTCGCCCATTCATGACCAGGTCTTTAAATATGCTACGAAGATCAGTGATATGCTTCTTCCTAAAACAAGGGCCTATTACGAAATATGGCTCGACCAGGAAAAGATCGCTGATAGAAAAGAAGAAGAGGATCCGTTATACCAGGACCGTTACCTTCCGAGAAAATTCAAAATAGCTATTGTAATCCCACCTAATAATGATGTGGATGTGCTGGCAAACGATATTGGCCTCATTGCCATCATTGAAAATAATGAATTGAAAGGTTTTAATATTGCAATAGGCGGCGGTTTGTCCACAACCCACGGCAATCCTGATACCTATGCAAGGCTGGCCACTGTTATCGGTTTTGCAGATACGGAAGAAAAAGTACTGAAAGCAGTATACGAGATCGTTACCATTCAACGCGATTATGGAAACCGGAGTGACCGAAAACTGGCAAGGTTAAAATATACGCTGGATAAGTATGGAGTTGATTGGTTTCTCAAGGAGATCAAAAACCGCGCGGGCTTTGCATTGGAAGAACCTAAGCCCTATATTTTTACTACACGCACCGATTTTTATGGCTGGACGCAAAGCCAGGATGGATTATGGCACTACACCTTATTCACTGAAAATGGCCGCATACTGGATGATGAAAAAATTGCCTTAAAAACCGCCTTGCTCGAAGTGGCAAAAACCGGAAAGGCAAATTTTCGTTTTACCTGCAATCAAAATCTTATCCTGAGCGATATAACGCAATCGGATAAAGAAAGTATACTGGCACTATTAGAGAAGTTCAATGTTGATGGGCATACAGACAGCGCTTCCGTGGTGCGCAAAAATTCCATGGCCTGCGTATCGTTCAATACCTGTCCGCTTGCTTTGGCGGAAGCTCAACGTTACCTCCCTTCCTTAATTTCTAAAATAGAACCCTTACTGGAAAAACATGCACTGGCCAACGAAGATATCATTCTCCGGATGACCGGCTGTCCTAACGGCTGTGCGAGATCCTTTGCAGCTGAAATAGGTTTTGTGGGAACAGCCAATGGCAAATATAACCTGCATCTGGGAGGAGATCATGTAGGAAAGCGGTTAAATAAAATTTACAGGGAGAATATAGAAGAGGACGCCATTCTATCTGAACTGGATAACCTGTTTGATATTTTCAGTAAAGAAAAAAACGAGGGTGAAAAGTTCGGTGACTTTTCTATGCGAAAAAACTGGGTAGCTAATTGATTGGTATGCACCTGCTCCATATCCGCATTAAAAAGTGCCGGCGGGATTTTATTACTTAAATAAAGTATGAATGATTGAGCACAAAGAATCGCTTCCACCTCCTGCAGAAAAAGAACGGATCCCAAAAACAGGAAGTCCAGACGTAATAGGAAGTCCTTTACAAAACACGCTTGGCCAACGTGATGGCATAAACGAAGATGTGGATGAAGAGCTTGACCAGTTAAATGATCTTTCCAGGTTGGTGGTTGCCAAACAAATCAGCCTGCAGGAGACTAACAAACTGGAAGAAAAAAAATGGCCGAATATTGTCAAGTGGTGTTTGCTGGCCTTTTTATTTATGATACTGGGTTATGCACTTTTCCCGTTACTGCCTTTGGTAGATCTTGTTAACCTGGGAAGGGACATAAAGAGACATGTTGATACACCGATGTTTTTAACAATGCTGGCTACCGGTTTTATTGCCCAGATGGTAGATGGTTCAATAGGCATGGGTTATGGAACAATATCAACTACCTTTCTTTTGGCTACGGGTGTAAATCCTGCTATCGTAAGCAGCAGGGTACATGCTGCAAGAGTTTTCTCGAGCGGAGTATCAGGGTACAGCCATCACCGTTTTGGAAATATAAATAAAAAATTATTCAGCGCATTGGTGATCCCGGGAATCATTGGTGCTATCATCGGCGCAAGCTTTGCTTATTTTGGCCAGGCTTATGCAACGTATGTTCGCCTTCCTCTTTCGGTTTACACTTTATACCTGGGTTATTATATTGTTCGCAAAGCATTTGGCAAACGACAAACGAATACCAAAATAAAAAAGGCTGGCTGGCTCGCATCGCTGGGTGGATTTATGGATGCCTTTGCAGGAGGTGGATGGGGAACGCTTGTTACGAGCACGCTTATTTCTAAAAGAAAAAGTCCCCGTTATGTAATTGGATCGGTATGTTTAGCAGAGTTTTTTGTGGTATTGGCCAGCTCTATTACTTTTTTTATTTTCCTGAAAAGCGTTCCTCTCGCAGATGTGGCGGGTTTGATCATTGGTGGATTGATTGCCGCGCCTATCGCAGCCCGGCTGGTGGGGAAGTTGCCGTTAAGAACAATGTTTATTGCAGTAGGGAGCGTGGTTATTTTAACCAGCGCGAACACGCTTTGGAAATCGGTTGTTTCGCTGATGCATGTGCATTAGGGGGAATCCGAAGCGCAAACTATGAGGTTTGAACCCTGGGTGCAAGCACCAACTATTGCAAACCTAGTAGGTTAATGCTTACTTACGGGCTGGTATCGGCAACGGGTTCAACCTATAAGGTTTGCAATAGGAACGCCGGCCTTACAGAAGTAACCTTATAGGTTTGCCGAGCGCAACGTACCCTAAAGCCATTACCTTTAAATTTATAAACACCTGTCATGATCCATGAGGAACCAGCAAAACAAGTGATACCCGATAAAGATGGCATCCCGCAAACTGTTAACAATCTATTCCCGGTATTCCTGAAACTGGAGCATCTCGCTGTGCTCATTGTAGGAGGTGGAAATGTGGCCCTGGAAAAGCTAATGGCCATTTTAAATAATTCACCGGCCACTATGGTAAAGCTGGTCTCTATCGAAATTAGTGAATCGATACAAAAAACAGCCTCGCATCATCCAAACCTGGAATTGATCCGGCGTCCCTTTCAAAAATCTGATCTTGAAGATATTGATGTGGCCATTATTGCAGTAAACGAACCTGGCTTAAGCAAAACCATTAGTAACGATGCCCGCGAAATGGGTAAACTCGTTAACGTAGCCGACCAACCGGATCTCTGCGATTTTTATCTCAGCTCCATTGTTAAAAAAGGAAATCTTAAAATAGCCATTTCCACCAATGGCAAATCGCCCACTATTGCCAAACGGTTAAAGGAAACATTTAATGAACTGTTACCAGATAAACTCGACGATGTTTTAAATAACATGCAGAGCATCCGCAATAAGTTGACAGGTGATTTTGCTTCTAAAGTGAACAGGCTGAATGACGTGACTAAAATACTTTCTACCGACAAAGATCCTGATTATAGATCTGGAGAAAAACGCTGGAAAAAAATAGTCTCCCTGGTACTTTTTGCTTTTTTCTTTATGTTTTTCGGACATGTAGTGTTGTCGTACATTCCATTCGGTGACCTGTTAACCAACATCATAAATATAGCACAGCATCTAGACAGCGTCTTCTACTGGATGATACTCGCCGGTTTCCTGGCGCAGTTGGTGGATGGCGCGCTGGGCATGGGGTATGGAGTAACCTGTACTACCATCATGCTTTCACTCGGTATAAATCTTCCTGCCATTAGCGGAAGCATTCACACTGCTGAAATGTTTTCGAGTGGTGCATCGGGTTATAGCCATTATAAATTTGGTAATGTTAATAAAAAACTTTTTAAAGTATTATTGATCCCCGGTGTTATCGGGTCGGTAATCGGGGCTTACCTGTTATCGAAATTTGGAAACGAGTATGCTAATTACATCCGGCCGGTGCTGGCATTTTATACTTTGTTTCTTGGAGTGAAAATTATACTGACCAGCTTCCGGAAAAACAGGCGTCCAACAAAAGTAAAACGCGTGGGATGGCTGGCAGGCGCAGGTGGTTTCCTTGATTCTTTTGGCGGCGGTGGCTGGGGACCGTTAGTAACCAGTACACTTATCAGCAAGGGCCGAACCCCCAGGTATGTGATTGGCTCCGTGAGTATCACTGAATTTTTTGTAACACTTGCCAGCGCACTTACGTTTTTCTCCATGTTAGGTATCAGCCATTGGCAGGTAATTCTAGGACTTATAATAGGGGGAATGGCTGCCGCCCCGATAGCGGCAAGACTTGCAGGTAAACTACCCATAAAAGCAATGTTTATCGGTGTGGGATCTTTGGTCATTATCTGGAGCCTGCGGATACTGGTAATGGCTTTGATGCAGGTTTTGTAGAACTGGCGCGACCATACATTTAATGCATAACCGCAGCTTCAGTTTCCAACCAAATCGAAAGATAATGCGATATCTTGTCAGATTCAACCATAAAGCCATCATGCCCATAGGCTGAATCAATTCCAATAAAGGTAGCATGTGCCAGGTGGCTGGCAATAAATTCCTGTTCATGAAGCGGGCAGAGAATATCGCTGCTGATGCCAATGATAAGTGTCTTTTGCCGGATGTTTTGAAGCACGGATTTTAAGCCCTGCATCCTGCCGCGTGCAAGATGATGGCTGTCCATTGCCTTTGTAAGCAGCCAGTAAGTGTAGGCATTAAAGCGGTTCACCAGTTTTTCTCCCTGGTGGTTGATATAGGAAGATGCTTTATAGTTATCCAGTTTTTCCGGGTTCGTATCTGTTTGTTTTTCAACCAGAATGCCATAATTGCGATAAGTAAGCATGGCAATGGCCCGGGCTGCTTTTAGCCCTTTGAAGCCGGCTGTGGGCGAATTTTCAAGCCAGCTGGTATCGGCTTCAATGGCCAATCGTTGCGCTGTATGCGTGGCAATACCCCAGGCGCTTTCAGTAGCAGAAGTGGCTAGCAGACATAGATTTTCAATGACTTCCTTTTCGATAACTGCCCATTCCAGCGCCTGGTAACCGCCCATACTGCCGCCCATGAGCAAAAATATTTTCTCGATGCCAAGATGGCGACGCAACAGGATATGTACCTTAACCATATCCCTGATGGTGATGACAGGGAAGTTACTGTAATAAGGCTGACTGGTATCGGGATTGACACTCAACGGCCCGGTGGTACCATAACAGGATCCAAGTATATTGGCGCAAATGATAAAATATTTTTCCGGATCTATAACCTTGCCCATCCCTATTACTCCCGGCCACCAGTCAACCGCATCAGAATTGGCCGTAAGTGCATGACAAATCCAGACCACATTGCTTTTGTCTGCATTTAATTTGCCATAAGTATGATAAGCAGCCCTTATTTCCGGTAACACTCTTCCCGCTTCCAGTTCAAAGGCTTCATTATAAAAAAAATGATTCATTAAGTAGATTCTCTGTTTCAGAACGCAAAGTAAAGGTCTATGTGAATTACATTTGCAAAAAAGAATAATAAATGATAAAAGTAGAAGTAGACCGGGTACATGGCGAATTTGGCTTTGAGGCAAAGGACGCCAACGGGCATACGATAAAAATCGACACGAGTCCGGAAACAGGTGGTGAAAACTTCGGCGTGCGCCCTATGCAATTGCTGCTAATGGGATTGGGCGGATGCAGCGGAATTGACATTGTTTCTATATTAAAGAAACAACGCCAGCCTATCGAAGGATTTCATATGTCCATCCAGGGAGACCGCGAGGCCGGTGTTGAACCGTCCCTGTGGCAGGATGTTACTATTATATTTGAACTGAAAGGAGATATTGACCCGGCAAAGGCGCGCAGGGCATGTGAATTATCAATGGAAAAATATTGCTCTGTTGCACAAACTCTAAGAAAAGCTGGTTGCGAATTGAAATGGGATATTAAAGTATTACCAGGTATTAATCCCGCTACGGATACAAACAATGTGAACACCGAGTCTACATTTTAGTCGCCCCCAATCAAAAACAGACCAACAAACTGATTGCGCCAAGTGTGTTGCCATGGCAGATACTGACGCAAAATAGCTCCTATTACAATGACTGATTAAAATACGTAACTGATAACATGGAACAAAACAGGATAACAAAAGCCATCCGCATACAAACAGAAACTACCAGCCAAATGGAGCATTCAACTCCTTTGTTTCTTACCAGTAGTTTTATTTTCGATAATGCCGAGGATATGCGGGCTGCTTTTGCAGACGAAACAGAAGCCAATATTTACACCCGTTTCAGCAATCCCAACGTAAAGGAGTTTACGGATAAGATTTGTGCGCTGGAAGGCGCTGAAGCCGCCTACGCTACCGCCTCTGGAATGAGTGCCGTTTTTGCTTCCTTTATGGCACTTTTAAAGAAAGGCGATCACCTTTTAGCATGCAATTCAATATTTGGCAGCACTCATACTATAATTACTAAATACCTTTCCCGTTATGGAATCGATTACTCCTATGTAAGTGTTGAAAAACCAGGTGAATGGGAAGCGGCTATCAGGCCCAATACGAAGATGCTGTACCTGGAAACTCCTACCAATCCCGGACTGGATATTATCGATCTTGAATTCGCAGGCAAGTTAGCCGCCAAACACAATATTATCCTCAACGTGGACAATTGCTTTGCTACACCGGTCAGCCAGTGCCCGATTGATTTTGGCGCCCACCTGGTAGTACATTCAGCCACCAAGTGGATCGACGGGCAGGGAAGAGTTCTGGGAGGTGTGATTGCGGGTAAAAAAGATCTGATCCATGAAATATATTCATTCTGTCGCAGTACGGGCCCGTCTATGGCACCCTTTAATGCATGGGTGCTGAGTAAAAGCCTGGAAACACTTGATGTACGCATGCAGCGCCACGCAGATAATGCCTTATTTATAGCAAAGGGATTAGAAAATCATCCAAAAATTTTCTCGTTAAAATATCCTTTTTTGCCCAGCCATCCGCAATACGATATCGCTACTAAACAAATGAAAACAGGCGGCGGCATTTTATGTTTCGATCTGAAAGGTGGATTAAACAGTGGCCGTACATTTTTAAACAGCCTCGAAATGCTAACCCTTACTGCTAATTTGGGTGATTCCCGAAGTATTGCTTCCCATCCCGCAAGTACTACCCATGTTAAATTGAGCGATGAAGAAAGATTAGCGGTAAATATCACTCCCGGTCTTATCCGAATTTCCGTTGGATTAGAATTTGCCGCCGATGTGCTAAACGATATTTTGCAGGCGCTGGAAAAGTGTTGAACCGCTTTCGGCTGTCGGCTATCAGCAGTCGGCTATCGGCTTTCAGCTTTCGGCTTTCGGTTGTAAACTTCCCTTTGAAACAACCGAATTCTACCGGTGATAGGTAACTGATAGCCGATAGCTGATAGCTGATAGCCAACACCCAGCAGCCGATAGCCCTTAAATAAAGTCGCCTGCCAAACACAATTTTACATATTGCGCTATTTTTTTTATCTTCAATATGTTAACCGCTCACTAAAATTTCTTGTATATGAAAAAAGTATCTGATATTCTTGCCCGCAAAGGGAAAAATATAATTTCCATCTCACCCGAAACCTCTGTATTGGAAGCGCTTAAATTAATGGCTGACAAAAATATAGGTTCAGTTATGATCATGAAAGATCAACAGTTCCTG
Organism: Chitinophagaceae bacterium; assembly: GCA_039921525.1. Lineage (GTDB taxonomy): Bacteria > Bacteroidota > Bacteroidia > Chitinophagales > Chitinophagaceae > JADCRZ01. The sequence goes on from JBDSBP010000322.1 coordinate 17,924, forward strand.
GGAATAATGACGGAAAGGGATTATTCACGTAAAGTGATCTTAAAAGGGAAGTCTTCCACAGACACCAAGGTAGAAGAAATAATGACGATCGATTTTCCACCTGTTACTCCGAATGATACAATCGAACATTGCATGGAACTGATGTCTGAGCGTACCATACGCTATTTGCCCGTTTTTGAAAATGATACCGTGCTGGGAATAATTTCGATCAGCGACCTGGTAAAAGCCACTATTATGGGACATGAGGAAACGATCTCTCAATTAAAGGATTACCTGCACGCGAGTATGTAGGGCAAGTATGAGTATGAGGTATGAGGTATGAGGTATGAACGCCTTTAAGTTTATTTTAGTTCAGATTGGGGCAATAAGATAATTTTTTATATGCCGAAATTACCTCATACCTGATACCTCATACCTCATACCTGATACCTGATACCTGATACCTCATACCTCATACCTGCTTCCTCATCGGCTTCAGGGCTTCCGTCCATTTAGCTAATTCTTTCATCATGTCATCAGCTGCTTTCTGTTGAAGTTCATCACCGTTGAATTTTTCCTGGTCATCA
>JBDSBP010000323.1:0-18523 GCA_039921525.1 Chitinophagaceae bacterium
AATATTGATTACATATGAAGGTAGAATGCTGTAGAAATGGCAGGAGGTATTAAATAATTGTTTATTTTAGACTTTATTCTATTTATAAATCATACTAATTTATTATGAGTCTATTTGTGAAGAAACCTATGAGCCTTCTCATGGCTGAAGCAGCTGACACCGAAAAGGGCCTGAAGAAGACTTTAGGCGCCGGAGCTCTGGTTGCTTTAGGTATCGGCGCCATCATTGGGGCAGGCTTATTTTCAATTACGGGTGTAGCTGCGGCAAACAATGCAGGACCTTCCATTACTATTTCATTTATTGTAGCGGCATTAGGTTGTGCGTTTGCTGGTTTGTGTTATGCTGAATTTGCTTCTATGATTCCCGTTGCCGGAAGCGCATACACTTATTCATATGCTACCATGGGAGAATTCATTGCATGGGTAATTGGTTGGGACCTGGTGCTTGAATACGCAGTAGGCGCTGCTACCGTGGCGATTAGCTGGAGCCGGTACCTGGTTAAATTCCTGGAAGGTTTTGACGTTCACCTGCCGGCTGAAATAGCGACCGGCCCATTCGACGGTGGGCTCATCAACCTGCCTGCAGTATTTATTGTTGTACTGGTAAGTTTACTATTGATAAAAGGTACCAAAGAGAGCGCCAATGTAAATGCATTTATCGTAACGTTGAAAGTTACGGTAGTGCTCATCTTTATTTTTCTCGGCTGGAAATATATTAATACTGCTAATTACACACCCTACATTCCCGAGAACCTTGGCACATTTGGTGAATTTGGATTCAGTGGAATAATCAGGGCCGCTGCCATCGTATTTTTTGCCTACATCGGTTTTGATGCAGTTTCAACAGCGGCGCAGGAAGCCAAAAATCCCAGGAAGGACATGCCTATCGGCATATTGGGTTCGCTGGCCATTTGCACGGTACTGTATATTTTGTTTGCGCATGTAATGACTGGTGTAACCAGTTATACCTCATTTGCCGGCAAAGATGGCATTGCACCTGTTGCAGTTGCAATTGAACATATGGGTCATGCAGACGCCAATGGGGTAATGCAGCCTGATTATCCATGGCTGAATCGTGCAATTGTTGTGGCGATCCTTGCCGGGTATGCCTCGGTAATTCTTGTAATGCTGATGGGCCAGTCAAGGGTATTCTTTTCCATGAGTAAAGATGGTTTGTTGCCACCGGTTTTTCATCGCGTACATCCAAAATTCAGGACCCCTGCCAAATCGAACCTGCTTTTTATGTTGTTCGTGAGTTTGTTTGCTGCTTTTGTACCTGCACGCGTGGTAGGTGAAATGACTAGCATAGGAACCCTTTTTGCATTTATTCTTGTTTGTATCGGCGTTTGGGTGCTTCGCGTAAAGCAACCTGAATTGAAGAGGGCGTTTACAACACCACTTGTTCCATTGGTTCCGATACTTGGCATTGTTACCTGCTTGTTTATGATGGTGTTCCTGCCTCTTGATACATGGATCAGGTTGCTGGTATGGATGCTGATTGGGTTTGACGTGTATTTATTTTATGGGTTGAAAAAAAGTGGCTTATCAGATCACCTTCCTGCAACCCATGCAAGAGGAAATCGAATAGTATCCATATGCGGGTTGTTACTGGTTGCTTTACTAACCGTGGTAGCATTCATCCATCATTTAACAACCGTTGAACCTGACTGGATTTTATTTATTATCTCACTGGCATTTGCAGCAGTGCATTTGGTTGTTTACCTGGCAAAACTGGGTAAAAAATAAAAGACTCAGTACTATTTTAAACCGTTCATACATATATATGGACGGTTTTTAATTGCGGTAAACTCTTTACATTTGCTCTCCTGAATTGATTGAATAAACCTGTGCACTATTAAATTATGGGTAGAATATTTGAAGTTAGAAAGGCAACCATGTTTGCCCGTTGGGATAAGATGGCCAAACAGTTTACCCGCATTGGCAAGGAAATAGCAATTGCCGTTAAGCTGGGTGGGCCAGACCCCGTACATAATGCTGCGCTGCGCCGTTGCTTTATGAATGCCAAGGGTGTTAACATGCCCAAAGACCGAGTGGAAGCAGCTATCAAGAGGGCCATGGGTAAAGATAAAACCGATTACGAAGAGATTGTTTACGAGGGATATGCCCCACATGGAGTTGCACTGATGGTGGAAACAGCCACTGACAATCCCACGCGAACCGTTGCCAATGTGAGAATGCATTTCAATAAAGAAGGGGGAAGCCTGGGCACGTCTGGCTCTGTTAGCTTTACTTTTACCCGGATGGGTGAATTTAAAATCAGGAATGATGGCAGCATCAACCTGGAAGAGCTGGAATTTGAACTGATCGATAACGGGTTGGAAGAAATTGGTGAGGATGATGAAGGCAATATCGTTATCCGCACCCCTTTCAATGAATTCGGGAATATGAGTAAAGCTTTGGAAGATAAAGGCATCACCCCGCTAACGGCCGAATCAACCCGAATACCCACCACTACCGTGGAACTAAATGAAGAGCAGGCGAAAGATGTATTGCAGTTGGTTGATAAGCTGGAACAGGATGATGATGTGCAGAAAGTGTATCATAATTTGAAGTAGCTATCAGCTATCAGCTATCAGCTATCGGCTATCAGCTATCAGCTATCGGCTATCGGCTATCGGCGTAACCTTCGGTTACAATGTTACTTAATTGTAGCATTTATTCTGCAACTTGATCTTTTGTCATTTCACTAAGCGTAACATTCGGTTTTATCCGGTTTAATATTATTAAGGTGTCTTAAGTTCTAAAGATATTCTTGTTTTGGTCAGCTGCCGATAGCTGATAGCCGATAGCTGATAGCCGATAGCCGATAGCTGATAGCTACTCCCTCATCATCTCCCTGATAACCGTTATCATTTCCTCCGCGTTAGGTTTACCAAAATAATCGCCATCTGTGGCATAGCCGGCGCGGTGTGCTTTGGCGCTGATAGTTCTGGGTGCGGTGTCGAGCCATTTGTAGCCTGCCTGCTGTTCCAAGACTTGATTGTACATGTAGGCAGAAGCTCCTCCCGGCACATCCTCGTCAATAAAAATAATGCGGTTAGTTTTTTTAAGGGAAACAAGTATGCTGTGATGAATATCAAAAGGCAGCAGTGTTTGAACGTCTATGATTTCACAACTTATCCCGATTTGTTCCAGCCTATTTGCTGCATCCTGTACGATCCGCAGGGTAGACCCATAGGATACAATTGTTATCTCTGTTCCTTCCCTGACAATATCCGGTATACCTAACGGCACCGTATAGCCCAGCAAATCGGCAGGCAGCCTTTCCTTCAACCGGTAGCCATTCAGGCATTCTATTATTAAAGCCGGATCATTTCCTTGCAGCAGTGTATTATACATACCTACGGCCTGTACCATATTACGGGGTACGCAAACATGCAGACCACGGAGTGAATTTATAATCATTCCCATAGGAGAGCCGCTGTGCCAGATTCCTTCCAGTCTATGTCCCCGGGTACGTATGATCAAAGGCGCGCTTTGTTTTCCACCTGTTCTGAAATGCAGGGTAGCCAGGTCGTCGCTCAGGGGCTGTAAACCATACAGCAAATAATCAAGGTACTGTATCTCGGTTATGGGTCTCAATCCCCGCATGGCCAATCCTATTCCCTGTCCCATAATTGTAAGTTCGCGAATACCTGTATCAAAAATTCTTTCGGCACCATGTTTAGCCTGTAACCCTGCAAACCCCTGGTTAACGTCTCCTATGTATCCAAGGTCTTCGCCGAATGCCACCACTTTAGGATTCTTTGAAAATAATTCATCAAAGTACCTGTTCAATACCTCGTACCCATTTACCAGGGGAGCGTTATCCTGGTAACGAACTTTTTTGTGGGGAACACGCAGAGGGCTTTTGGGTCCTTCATTATATAAAAAAGTATTATAAAAAGCCCGGTTCTCCTTTTTAAGGTCCTCATAATAATTTCTCACAGGAATAGAAGCTTCTGAATCGTCATTAAACAATAAAGCATAATATAAGGACCTTGTGATGTCCTTGCGCGTGGGTTCCCGGTTGGAAGACAGCTCTGTGGATAGCTTCAGCAAAGCGTCTTTGTTACCAGGTAGTTTGTTGGCCATTTCAGTGATTAACCTAACGGTTTCGACCACCTGTTTTTTGAGAGGAGCAAGATACTTATCCCACGCAGTATTCCGGCATTTACGGGCAAATTCCTTACCCTTCCCCTCTACTTCTATAAGTTCTTCTTCACTCACCAGAGCGTTTTCGATGATCCATTCCTTCATTTTCCGGATACAATCCCATTCTCTTTCCCATGAAAGGCGCTCCGCTGTTTTATACCGTTCATGGCTACCCGAAGTAGAATGCCCTTGTGGCTGCGTTACCTCTTCCACATGAAACAAAGCAGGGATATGTGTTTCACGGATCTTTTGTATTCCGGATTCGAATACCTCGCACATGCCGGCATAGTCCCATGCCTTTACCTTATAGATATCAATACCATTAGTACCCTCTTTTTTTTGAAAGCCTTTCAACACTTCTGAAATGGACCCCTTTGTTGTTTGAAAGTTTTTAGGAACAGAAATCCCGTAGCCATCATCCCACACAAAAATGGCCAGGGGTACCTGTAGTACGCCCGCCGCATTTACAGCTTCCCAAAAATGCCCCTCACTGGTGGAAGATTCGCCAATGGTGCAAAAGCACACTTCGTTACCGTTGTTAGATAAGTGGGTGAACTGCTTAAATACCTCATTCTCGCGGAAGCATTTGGAGGCAAAAGCTAACCCAAGGGCACGGGGCATCTGCGAGGCCGTTGGTGCCAGGCCTGCGGAAAGATTTTTCCTGTTTATTAAATCAAGAAAATCGCCCTCCCTGTTAACAAAAGCCGTAGAGAAATGTGAATTCATTTGCCTGCCGCTGCTATGGGGGTCATTTTTCTCGTCGGGATCGGCATACAACTGGGAGAAGAACTGCTCCATATTAGCCGCTTGTGTAGCAAACGCAAAGGTTTGATCCCGGTAATAACCGGAATAGAAATCACCCGGTTTAAAAAACTTGGCCATTGCCACCTGGGGTACTTCTTTACCGTCACCAAAAATGCCAAACTTGGCTTTCCCGGTAAGCACTTCTTTTCTACCCAACAGGCTGGCTTCACGGCTTTCGCATGCCAGGCGATAATCACTCAGCACTTCATCTCTGAATTTATCAAAGGAAAGTTTTTCGGATGCAAGTAACTCGCTGCTGGTCATATTTTCCATTTCACAAACGTACAAGAAATTTGGCAATGTAGTGTAGGTATGAGTTTAGCTATCAGTCGTCAGCTATCAGCTGTTGGCCGTCGGCTATCAGCCGTCAGCTATCAGCTATCAGCTTTGGTTACCAGGTTGGTCCGTGTCAGGGGTATCCAGAAGTTTTTTAAAGATCGATTATTTGAGGTTGCCCAAGCTCCGGCAGGAGCTTAGGGTGGGTAGAATCCAGGTTTTTGTATTTCTGCTCCGGCAAGAGCGGTTGGTGCTTGAACGACGAAAGTGAAAAACAATATTCATTGGATGAATATTTCAAAAAATAATCCTTTCCAGCTTCAGAAGCCGGCACCAACCGCTCCTAACGGAGCAGAAATCCCAGAACCTCTTTTTCTACCTACGGTATGTTCCTAATGGAACGCTTCCAGGTGCAAATGTCACAAAGGGTTTTCCTAATTTTCAATTTGTTGGTTAAAAGTTACGTAACAGGTATAAAAATAGCCTGTTTTCGAGGGCATTTGCCCGAAATATTTGAATAAAGGGATGACCTCAATTATTTTTCTGAGCTTTTATATACCTACCAAGTTATTTACATTGTGATATCGGACCAACCTGGTGACCAAGCTGATAGCTGACAGCTAAACTCATTGCTGTCCAAAATTTCCTTTTTAACTTCACATTACAATTTGTAAGTTTGTTTTATCGTTTAATGGAATAAAACTTGAGTAAAGTATTAAAATGAAAAAATTAGCTATCATTTTATTTTTTTCTGGCCTGAGTTTGGGCATGCGTGCCCAGTTGGCGGTTTCAAACGACAAACCTGTCGCAAAAGAAGCAATATCCCTAAAAGAAACGACCTTTGATTTCGGCAAAATTCAGCAGAGCCACCCGGTAACACATGAATTTGAAATCGTTAACGTCTCGCAGGATACGCTTAAACTGCTAAACGTACAAGCCAGTTGTGGCTGTACCACACCTGTATGGAAAAAAGATCCCGTGGCTCCCGGCGCCAGCACTATAATAAACGTTGGCTATAACGCCGCTGCCCAAGGCACCTTTGAGAAAACCATTACCATTCTGTACAATGCCGGCTTAACAAAAACCATCACCATTAAGGGAGAAGTATATAAAACTCCCGTAACCGCCGTTCCCCAGAATACGTCTATTCAATTATTAAAGAAAACAAATCAATAAACATGAAGAGAATACTTGTAGCCTTTTGTGCTCTAGCCCTGGCAACCTCAGTAATGGCACAAACCAAACCTGTTGCGCAAACAGCAGCAGTTCAACAAAAGAAAGCCGATGAACTGGTTAAGTTCACCGAAGTAAAACATGATTTCGGTAAAATTAAACAGAGTGTTCCGGTAACGTATGATTTTGCATTTCAGAATGTTGGCAACCAGCCAGCTGTGATTGAATCAGCTACCGCAAGCTGTGGCTGTACAACCCCTACCTGGCCAAAGACACCCGTAGCTAAAAGCAAAGCCGATAAAATTTCCGCGGGTTTCAATGCCGCATCCCCTGGCATTTTCAATAAAACAATTACAGTAAAAGTTGCAGGTTACGACCAACCCCTGGAATTAACTATTACTGGTGAAGTGCTAAGCGCTGAGGAATATGCAAAGTATGAAGGCAACAAACCGAAGAAGAATGGTTAATGGTTAATTATTAATTATTAATGGTTAAGACGTACGTCTTAATCATTCACAGGTAATGCATCAAGATAATGGTTAATGGTTGGTGGTTTTAATTAACCATTAACCATTAACCATTAATAATTAAAAAAGTATGGTAAAAATAAGCCGACGCGGAGAGATGATGCCGCCATCCCCGATTAGAAAACTTGTTCCTTATGCAGAAGCAGCCAAGCAAAAAGGGATAAAAGTCTATCACCTGAATATCGGCCAGCCTGATATTGAAACGCCACCCTATATACTGGATGCGGTGCGCCATTCGGATTTTAAAGTGTTGGAATATAGTCATAGTGCGGGAAATGAAAGCTATCGCAAGAAACTGGTTCATTATTACCATAAAGTCGGTATAGAGATAGATTATCAACAAATACTTATTACGACCGGCGGTTCTGAAGCCATTTTATTTGGTTTTATGAGTTGCCTGGATGCGGGCGATGAAGTTATTATTCCCGAGCCGTTTTATGCTAATTATAACGGATTTGCCGTGGCCGCGGATATCGTGGTTAAACCTGTTACTTCCTCTATCGCTGATGGTTTTGCCCTACCACCGGCGGCCGCATTTGAAAAAATGATAACGCCTGGAACCAAGGCCATTGTTATTTGTAATCCTAATAATCCCACCGGGTACCTTTACAGCAGACAGGAAATGCAGGTGCTGAAAGAACTCATTATAAAGCATAACCTGTTTTTGTTTGCTGATGAAGCCTACCGCGAATTTTGTTATGAAGGGGAGCATTTTAGCGCGATGCATTTAACCGGGGTAGAAGATCATGTTATATTGATGGATACTATCAGTAAAAGGTATAGCGCCTGCGGGGCACGTATCGGGGCTTTCATCACTCGAAACCCGCAGGTTCTGGCCTCAGCGCTGAAATTTGCCCAGGCGCGGTTAAGCCCGCCTAGTTTTGGACAGATTGTGGGAGAAGCTGCACTTGATCTCCCTAATAATTATTTTGACACCACCAAAGCCGAATACAAACTACGCCGAGATACTTTGGTACAAAGGTTAAATGCTATCCCAGGGGTATTTTGTCCCAGTCCGGGTGGAGCTTTCTATGCAATGGCCCGGTTACCCATACAGGATTCTGACCATTTTTGTCGATGGCTGCTGGAAGATTTTTCATTTAACGGTAAAACCGTCATGCTGGCGCCTGCCACCGGGTTTTACGGGACACCCGGGTTAGGAAAAAATGAAGTGCGCCTGGCGTATGTTCTGAATGTCGAAGCCATTCATGCTTCCATGGATTGCCTGGAAAAAGCGCTTAAGGTTTACTCTCCCGTTTTGAAAGATTAATAATTTATTACCCCGTACACTCTACCAATGTTTTAACTTCAATCAGCCCCTCTTAAGCATTACAATAAATTAAATATAACTTAATTATATGATTCTATTTAAGAAACATATACTTTTACAATATAAAAAAAATAGATAATAATAACTTATATGTATTATTTAGTGTTTTAAAGGATTTCTGATCTCAAATCGAAATTTTACCTTTTTTTCATATGGCAAGCAATCGTTGAGGCCTTCTGTTTCTACAGAGGGCCCTTTTTTTAATATACCTTCTTTGTTTTACCGGTAATTTTAATGCATGAATTAATATGCAGTATAATTATATGTACACATATTATATTTCATATACGAGAATAAAATTGTAGCAAATAACTGTTTTACATCAGGGCATTGTAATTAATATTCGTGAGTATATGCCATAATCATATCACGCATTCGAGGTCTCATACTTGCACCTTCGTTATACCTTCCAGGTTATTACATTGGCAATTATACTCTCCCGGTGTCCAAAACTGATAGCTGATAGCTAATGGCTGATAGCTATAATCATACCTCCTATCCACTCCAAAAATATTTTCTTACAAGTCTTTCAAGTTGTATAAATTCACTAAGTTAACATAACGTTAACCTTTTAAAAATGACAGGAATTGCTTATATGAAACGTTATTCAGGACAAAATCGCATACTGGTAGCAGTTGATTGTATAATTTTCGGATTTGATGGAGTAGAACTAAAACTACTCTTAATAAAAAGAGGCTTTGAACCGGAAAAAGGGAATTGGAGCCTCATGGGTGGCTTTGTTAAAAGCGACGAGAATTTTGAAAATGCTGCTTATAGAATTTTAAATGACCTAACCGGGCTGAAGGGAATGTACCTGGAGCAACTGCTAGCCTTCGGAGACCCCCTGCGTGATCCCCTGGAAAGAACCATATCCGTCGCTTACTTTGCTTTGATCGATATTCATCAATATGAAACACAACTAAATAATTCTTATCACGCCGATTGGTTTTCCTTAAAAAAAATTCCAGCCCTTATTTTCGATCATGGGCAAATTATTGAAATGGCCTGGGAAAAGCTACGTTACAAAGCCGCCTTTCATCCGATACTTTTTGAATTATTACCCGAAAAGTTTACATTACCACAACTCCAAATACTTTACGAACAAATCTATGATACCGAATTTGACAAACGCAATTTCGTCCGTAAAGTGCTCGCTTCCGGGTTATTAGTAAAGCAAAAAGATAAAGACAAGGAAAAATCGAAAAGGGGGGCTTTTTATTACAAACTGGATAAGAGAAAATACAAAAGCAAGTTCTACTCTTTCTTAAACTTCATCCCCCACCCGGAAAACCTGAATGGTAAAAATTAATTTCCCTTAATTTAAAATAAGTGTTACTTTGACACGAATTGCTATATGAAACAAGAAAACTATGTTATAGGGGTTGATTATGGCTCCGATTCTGTGAGATCTATTATTGCGGACGCGCAAAACGGTCATGAAATAGCCTCTTCTGTTTTTTATTATCCACGATGGAAGGATGCTCTATTTTGCAACGCCGCTACAAACCAGTTCCGGCAACACCCCCTCGACTATATGGAAGGCCTTGAACAAACGATCAAAAAATGCCTCATACAGGCAGGGCCAGCAGTAATCGCCAATATCAAAGCTATATCCATCGACACCACAGGATCCACGCCTGTGGCAGTAGATGAAACAGGTACCCCTCTCGCTTTGTCGCCCACTTTTGAAAACAACCCGAATGCTATGTTCGTATTATGGAAAGATCATACCGCGGTGAAGGAAGCTGCGCAGATTAACGAACACGCAAAAAAATTCGATATCAATTACCTGCAGTTTGTTGGCGGCATTTATTCTTCAGAATGGTTCTGGGCTAAGCTGCTGCATATTTTAAGAGAAGATGCCGCGGTTCAAAAAGCCTGTTATTCCTGGGTTGAACATTGCGACTGGATACCTTTTTTGCTTACTGGCGGAAAACATATAACAGATATGAAACGTGGTGTGTGTGCCGCCGGCCACAAATCTTTATGGGCCGAGGAATTTGGAGGCCTGCCTCCTGGTGATTTTTTTAGCTCCCTTGACCCGTTGCTGCAAGGATTTAGAGAAAAACTATTCACCAAAACATACACTTCTTCGGAAAAAGCCGGATATCTTAGTAAGGAATGGGCCGGACGCCTGGGACTTTCTACAGAAGTAGTCATCGGTATCGGAGCATTCGATGCACATATGGGCGCTGTTGGCGGACAGATAGAACCTTATCATCTCAGCAAAGTAATGGGTACTTCAACCTGCGATATGTTAGTAGCCCCTTCTGCAGATATTAATGGCAGATTAGTAAAAGGGATCTGCGGCCAGGTGAACGGCTCAATTATTCCGGGCATGACCGGACTGGAAGCGGGACAGTCTGCTTTCGGTGATGCATATGCGTGGTTTAGAAATGTGCTGGCCTGGCCTATTCAAACACTTCTTGCCAAATCAGATTTGTTACCTCCGGAAATTTTAAAAACCCTTATTGAAGAATCTGTCAATAATATCATTCCGGAACTAAGCAAACTAGCTGCCCAGATAGGTCCTGAAGAAAACGCTGAACTCGCTGTTGACTGGTTCAATGGTAGGCGCACCCCTGATGCCAACCAGGAATTAAAAGGGGTAATAAGCGGACTTGGATTGGGAAGCGATGCACCCCGTATCTTCAGGGCGGTTGTAGAAGCCACTTGTTTTGGCGCCAAAAGAATTGTGGACCGTTTTAATGAGGAAGGTGTTCCCGTTAAAGGCCTGATAGGATTGGGAGGCGTTGCCAGGAAATCTCCATTTATTATGCAGATGATGGCCGACGTTATGAACATGCCTATCCGTATTCATAAATCTGAACAAACCTGTGCTTTGGGTGCAGCCATGTTTGCTGCCACCGCTGCTGGCCTTTATCCTAAAGTAGAGGATGCTATGAATGCAATGGGCCAGGGTTTCGACGCAGAATATCATCCCAATCCCGAAAACGTTCCTGTATATAAAAAACGGTACGAGTTATATAAACAGCTTGGAAATAGTATTGAACAACAAACCCACCAGGAGAAAGCGGGCACTTTCTCCCAATCATAAACTCGACTATATGAGTAAATACAAGGCTATAAAAGAAGCTGCTTACGAAGCAAACATGCAATTACCAAAATTAGGATTGGTACTTTTTACGTTTGGTAATGTAAGTGCAGCCGACAGGGAACTAGGTGTTTTCGCTATTAAACCAAGTGGTGTGCCTTATGATAAGCTTTCACCCGATGACATGGTGATCGTAGACTTTGAAGGAAAAACCGTCAAAGGTAAACTCCATCCATCTTCAGATACCCTAACGCATGCCGTCTTATACAAACATTGGAAAAATATTAGCGGCATCGTTCATACGCATTCCACCTATGCCACGGCATGGGCGCAAACACAACGCGATATCCCAAATTACGGAACCACCCACGCCGACCATACAATCGTTGACATTCCCTGCGCTCCGCCCATGAGCGATGAAATGATACAAGGTGATTATGAATACCAGACAGGTTTTCAAATTATGCAGTGCCTTGAGCAAAAGGGTTACAATTATGAAGAAGTGGAAATGATTTTAGTGGGAAACCATGCACCATTTACCTGGGGTAAAACTCCTGAAAAGGCCGTGTATAACAGTGCGGTACTCGAAACGGTTGCAAAGATGGCTTACCTGAGCGAACAAATAAGGCCGGGTAACCCGCGGCTTAAAGACGCACTTATTAAAAAACATTTCGAAAGAAAACATGGTCCTGATTCTTATTATGGACAATGACAAAACAAATCACTCATGAATCTCAAAAATTTTGAAGTTTGGTTCGTTACCGGTAGCCAGCATTTATATGGTGAAGAAACCCTGAAAGAGGTTGCGGAACATTCGCAAAAGATTGCTGCCTCATTAAGCGGCGCTTCCCAAATTCCGGTAACCGTTGTTTTTAAACCTGTAGTAAAATCACCGGAAGAAATTTATGCCGTTTGCCAGGAAGCCAGCGTGGCTAAGAACTGCATAGGCATTATTGCCTGGATGCATACTTTTTCGCCAGCCAAAATGTGGATAGGAGGTTTAAAGATTTTAAAGAAACCTTTGCTGCACCTGCATACACAATTTAATAGAGATATTCCCTGGGATACAATTGACATGGATTTCATGAACACGAATCAAAGCGCGCATGGCGACAGGGAGTTCGGGTTCATGATGTCCAGGATGCGCATAAATCGTAAGGTGGTAGTCGGACACTGGCAGGATGAAGAGGCATTATCGCATATTGGCATATGGGCCAGGGCGGCCGCCGGGTGGAACGATTGGCAGGGTGCTAAATTTGTTCGTTTCGGCGATAACATGCGTTATGTGGCAGTAACCGACGGTGATAAGGTGGAAGCCGAAATGAAGTTTGGCTTTTCAGTAAACACACATGGTATAGGCGACCTGGTAAAAGTAATTAATGCCGTAAGTGATGCCGACCTGAATATTTTATTGCAGGAATACGAGGACCGTTATAAACTGGCCGATAGTTTGAGAAAGGGAGCTAATGGACGTCAGTCGTTGGTAGAAGCAGCAAAAATTGAAATCGGGTTACGTACTTTTTTACAGGATGGAAACTACAAAGGATTTTCCGATACGTTTGAAGACCTGCATGGCATGGCACAATTACCCGGCATTGCTGCGCAGCGATTAATGAACCAGGGTTACGGTTTTGCCGGCGAAGGCGATTGGAAAACCGCTGCATTAGTTCGGGCTATGAAAGTAATGGGCGACGGGCTTCCCGGTGGAAATGCTTTCATGGAAGATTATACGTATCATTTTGATCCAAATAATGCTATGGTGCTGGGGTCACATATGCTGGAGGTGGATGAGTCAGTTGCAAAAGGGGAGATATCCTGTGAAGTGCATCCTTTAGGAATTGGTGGTAAAGCCGATCCTGTTCGTTTGGTATTTAATTCAGCCGCCGGGCCGGCATTGAACGCCTCTATTGTAGATATGGGGAATCGCTTCCGGCTAATTGTTAATGAAGTGGAGGCTGTTGAAGCACCTTTTAACCTGCCAAAACTGCCGGTAGCACGGGTTTTATGGAAACCTTATCCAGACATGAAAACTGGTTGTGCAGCCTGGATTTATGCAGGCGGCGCCCATCATACGGGTTATAGTCAAAACCTTAGTGCTGAACATATGGAAGATTTCGCTTCAATTGCAGGCATTGAATATGTATTAATTGGGAAGGATACAAACCTGTATCAACTAAAAAATGAACTCAGATGGAGCGAGGTGTACTACCAGTTAAATAAATCGTAAAAACAATTTACCAAATAGTAACTTCCTGTTTTAATTGTGCATTTCTAACAAACAAGCTTTCATATGGAAAATGGATTAACGTTCGCAGACTATGCCGTTTTTATCACCTACTTTGTAATTGTATCGGTATATGGATACACCATTTATCACAAACGCAAAAAGAATGAACATGATGCCAAGGCTTATTTCCTGGCTGAAGGAACGCTTACCTGGTGGGCAATTGGCGCTTCGTTAATCGCTTCTAATATTTCCGCGGAACAATTTATAGGCATGAGTGGGGAGGGATTTTTCCTGGGCATTGCCGTTGCGGCATATGAGTGGATAGCGGCTATCGCTCTTATCGTAGTGGCAGTATGGTTTATACCTGTTTATCTGAAGAACCATATTTATACTATGCCGCAATTTCTCAAAACAAGGTATAACGAATCTGTTGCCTTGATCATGGCTATTTTCTGGCTGTTTTTGTATGTATTCGTAAACCTCACTTCCATTTTATATCTGGGCGCTGTAGCTATTAATGGTTTGGCAGGTGGTGGATATCTGCATGTTATCATGGTAGGACTAGCCATATTTGCTTTGCTTATATCATTAGGTGGTATGAAAGTAGTAGCATACACCGACGTTATACAAGTGGCAGTGCTGATTATTGGCGGATTAGTAACTACCTATATCGCTTTAACAACAGTTGGTGAATACTTTGGCGTTGGACAAAATGCTATAGCTGGTTTTAAAGTGTTGATGAAAGAAGCGCCGGAACATTTTAAAATGATCATCCCTAAACCAACCGCTGAATCTTCTCAAAATGATATTAACAAGTACCTTACATTTCCCGGTCTGCTGTCTTACATAGCTGGCATCTGGATTATTAATCTTAATTATTGGGGGTGTAATCAATATATAACACAAAGAGCCCTGGGCGCCGATCTGCAAACCGCACGCACAGGTATTTTGTTCGCCGGTCTTTTAAAGTTAATGATGCCCCTTATTGTTATGTTACCTGGTATAGCTGCATTTGTGTTATATAAAGATGGACATCTTCCCCAATTAGTGGGTGGTAAGGATGGAGCTTATTCTGCAGTGCTGACTTTTTTACCGACTGGTTTGAAAGGCTTATCAGTTGCTGCTTTAACGGCTGCTATCGTTGCATCATTGGCAGGAAAGGTGAATAGCATTTCCACCATTTACACATTAGATGTTCATAAAAAATATTTTCAAAAAGAAGCTGGTGAAAAAAAGCAGGTTAACATTGGAAGAGGTGCCGTTTTCGCAGCTATGATATTGGCCGTTCTATTTACCTGGAATGATGTGTTGGGTATTGGCGGAGTTGGTGGTTTTACGTATATCCAAAAATACACAGGGTTTATAAGTCCGGGTGTATTCGCCATGTTTGTATTGGGTATGTTCTGGAAAAGAACAACTGGTGCTGCAGCTATTGCCGGAGTATTAACGGGCTTCATTTTATCGGTGTTATTCAACGAATTTGCACCTCAACTATTTGGCAACAACACCTTCTTTTACACTGCTTATCCAAATGGAAAAGGCGCATATGAAATACCTTTTCATATTTGCATGGGCTTATCCTTTCTATTTACGATGATTGTTATGGTAGCAATAAGTATGGGTGGGCCAAAAATAAATCCTAAAGCGTTTTTACTAGATAAGGAAATGTTTAAATTGAAGCCGTCAACAACCGCTTTGATAGTGTTTACATTATTAGTTATAGCTGCCTTATACGTTAAGTTCTGGTAAAAATTAATATGATTTGATCATCTCAACCCTATGGAGTACAAGATTACTGACCAAACTATTAAGATAGATTATATAAAAAATCAGTTATGGACAGAAAGAAAAAAATCTTAAACCAGATTATTGAACAAGGCATACTGCCTCTTTATTTTCATCCAGATGCAGATGTTAGTATGCGCATACTAACATCCTTATACAATGCAGGCATACGGGTTGTAGAATATACCAACCGGGGTGAGACGGCAATAAATAATTTTCTGCATTTACGAAAATTAGTCGACAAAGAATTGCCCGGGTTACTGTTAGGTATCGGTACCATCAAAAATAAAATAGAAGCCACTGAGTTCATAAATGAAGGTGCTGATTTTATAGTTTGTCCTGGCGTAATACCGGCAGTTGCTGCTTTGGCTGATACGAATGATTTGTTGTGGATACCTGGCTGTTTAACGGCAACAGAAATTATTCTTGCAGATGATCTGGGTGCTGAATTGGTAAAACTCTTCCCTGGAAGTTTAGTGGGCCCTTCTTACTTATCAACTATGAGAGAAGTGTTTTATGATATGTTATTCATGCCGACAGGTGGCGTAGATACAAGTGAAGAAAATTTAAGAGGATGGTTTAAAAGCGGCGCGTGTGCCGTAGGAATGGGAAGTAAACTTATCAGCAAGGACTTAATAGAAACAAAAAATTATTCAGGAATAGAAATACTAACAAGACTAACCTTGCAGACTGTAAAAACAATAAAAGGTGATTAGATAATCCTGAATTGTTGGCTCAGATGACTGGTAACATCTAAAATTCAAGACTTCGAGGTCTAGTCAGATGTTGGAAGCCGGAGTTAATAGTTCGGAAGCTGGGGAGCTGGGTTCGTCGTAAGTTTACATTATGAATGTAAGGATAAAATCAGGCATCCTGCTGATGCTTTTGATAAGTGGCTATGCCTCTTTTAGCCAGGATCTCCGCAACGATACTTCTTTAGTTCAGCATTTGATGGCACGCATTTTTTACCTGCAACAAAATCATGAAAAGGATTTCCCGGTTGGCCTTATACCTTCTTACCGCGAATATCATCATAACAAGGGGGTAATAAAAAACGATGATAATATTTTTTTTACGGGGCTGGTTGTTTTTACATTACACTCTCTTCACCCATTTTTAGATAAAACTTCGTTAGCCATCTGTGATTCTATTATCGATCATGCAACTCCGTTATATACAACATATCAAAATCGTAAAGGCAGACCAACCTATAATTTTTGGCGAACGGATATTCCTGAAATTTTCCCGAATTCCGGCTGGCTGAACTTATTCAATAAAAGCCAGGCATTGCCGGATGACCTGGATGATACCGTAATACTCTTACTTGCTTCCAACAGCCCGGACTCAACGGCAGCGCAGGTACATAATTTAATGCAGGGTTATACCAATAACACTCTTAAGAGCGTTAATAGCAGTTTAGCTGACTACAAAAACATGGAGGCTTATAGCACTTGGTTTGGAGAAAAAATGCCCGTTGATCTTGACTTCTGTGTGTTGACCAATATACTGTTTATGATTCATAAATATCAGCTGGCTTATACTGCTGCTGATTCTGCTTCACTTGATCTATTATGCACCGTAGTAGAGAAAAGACACTATATGAATGAAGCTTCTATTGTTTCACCTCATTATAATAGAACACCCGTACTCTTATATCATTTATCAAGGTTGATGGCGGAAACCAAAATTACCGTTCTGGAGAAATGGAAACCACAGCTTATTCTTGATGCAACTGCCAGTTATAAAAAAGCAACTAATTTTTTAGATAAAGTAATTCTGTCTACGGCGTTAATGAGATGGGGCGTTAAATTGCCGGATGATACGATAAGGACAGATACGGAGATGGAAGCATTTATTGAAAATAATGATTTTGTTTTTTTTATTGCAAACATAACTTCCATGCTACCAAGGCCTTTCAACACCTGGTTGGGAAAAACAGGCATAGGAACCTTTAGTTATTACTGTCCGGCCTGGAACTATACATTATTACTGGAAAATATCGTGTGGAGGAAACGGCTGGAGAATTTTATCTCAGACTAAGTAAAAACTAAAAAGAGGGTTTCACCTGGCGAGCTTTGATAAAGCTCACCAGGTAGAACCCTCTTTTTAGATGGCCCGGATTATTTAAATTGTTATTATCCGTTGTTATGGTATTTCAACCCTTACTATTTTGAAGGGTAACACCGGCGGCGGTGTACCTCCCCGGCGACTCAGTTGTCCGTTCACCACCAGTAAATCTCTTCCTACTTTTGCTAGTGTGGTATTTCCTAATAAATTGAACCCAAACTCATGGCCTACTGATCCTTCGCTAAGCGTACTGGTTAAGGTAACAGGGTAAATACGGTTGGTCGCATTTGGTGAAACGTATAAAATATTCTTATCCAACAACAATCCGTCTCCGGATATCAACGTTCTGTATATTGGAATTTCAGCAATATTTTTATTAGCGATCGTTATGCGGTATAATTTTCCTGAATTTGATATCACCACTATTAAATATTTACCATCCGGCGTAGCTTCTATGCCATTAGCATTCGTTCCCGCTGCATAAGGTATTTGCTGATTTGTAAACGTTAACCATAATTGCAGCTCGCCTGGCTGAGCACCTGACACACTAGCCCTGTAAACAGCTTGCATCTGTGAATCGGTAAAATAAATATAGCCATCACTTATTACGCAATCATTAATAAACCCTGAATTAAACAACGTTTTGGTGTCCCAGCTTTTGATGAGATTACCATTGACGTCCAATACCTGTATAATATTTGTCGGTCCACCGCAAACCCAAAGCCGATCTTTTGCATCCATTTTCATTCCCGTGCAAAAACTGCGGCCTTGTTTAGCGCCCCCTGAAAATAAGACAGAGGCGCCGGATGCCACGTTGATCTTCATAATATTTCCTGAAATTGTACTGCCGGTATAAAAATCGCCTGTTTTGGAGTTGTAAGCTATTCCTTCAGGAAAAAAATTGTCGTCTGGCAAAGGATAGTATTCCTTTGTTGACTTTATCGGGTCTTTTTTTTCACAAGCCAGGCAACAACAAATAAATAATGCTGTAATTAGAAATTTCACTTTCATGCTGATGGGTTTATTAGGTTATTAAAAAATTAAGCAGTAATAAAGAATGCAATTATCAAAACGTTGGTTTAAGATATACTATTACGTAAGAGCCGTGGCTATGGTTGCTTAACC
>JBDSBP010000324.1:0-5050 GCA_039921525.1 Chitinophagaceae bacterium
GCTATAAGGAGGAAACTAATTCTTGCATTGTTTTCCTGATAGCTGACTGCTGATAGCTGATAGCCAAAATAACCTACAGTTTATGTTTGACATGACACTAGGCATCCAGGAAAAAAACGAGAAATAATTTCCTCCTGATAGCTGAAGGCCAATAGCTGATAGCCAAAGCGTCATTTTAAAGTTGACATAACACTAGTATTAAATGTTACCTTGTAATCTTAATCAGTATATAAGTGGCCACCTCATTTCTGCCAAAATTCAGTATCAGTTTAGCAAGACTAAATGCAGTAAACAGGGTTTCAATCGGGCTTGTTGTTGGAATACTCTCCTATTTTATAGTTAGGTTAAGCGGCGTAAAACCGATAACGGGAATCATGATTGCCTGGGACATTTTCAGTTGTTGTTTGATTGGCATGTGCTGGTTCATTTTTTTTAATGTTCCAAAAACAAAGATGGGTATGCTGGCACAACGGGAAGATGAAAGCCGAACGGTGATTTTCTTTATTGTTTTGGTATCTGTGCTAATAAGCTTGTTTGGAATTTTATTGATGGGGACCGTGCAAGAAAAGTACATTACCAAAAATATACACGAAATCGTTTCTATGTTAGGAGTGGGCCTGTCCTGGTTCTTACTACATACTATTTTTACCTTGCACTACGCCCATCAATATTATGATGATGATGATCAAAAAAAAGGGGTCAGCAGCAAAGGAATTAATTTTCCAGACGAGGACAATCCTGACTATCTTGATTTTGCTTATTTTTCTTTTGTCCTTGGAATGACCTTCCAGGTTTCTGATGTAACTATTTCGGCACAAAAAATTCGTCGCCTCGCTTTGTTACATGGCATTATCGCTTTTTTATATAACACAATTATAGTGGCACTAACAATTAATATCATTGCCGGTTTGAAGAAGTGACAAATTATCATTATACCTTCTAATCAAATTTAGCAGCTTTATTTAAACATGAATACGTTAATGACAGTAAACTCCAACCTTACAAATCGAGCCTCTTATCTCAAATATGCTTTTTGCATGCTCCTCCCGCTTATTCAATGTACGTTCTCGCCAAAAGCCCAGCATGTTCAAATTTTAACCAGTGGAACTAATACGTCTATTCGCGGCCTGAGTGTTGTGGATGACCAGGTTGTTTGGGTAAGCGGAAGCAGTGGTAGCGTTGGCAAATCCCTCGACGGAGGAAAGAGATGGAAATGGATGGTGGTAAAAGGTTTCGAGAAAACCGATTTTCGTGATATAGAAGCGTTTGACCGGAACACGGCTATACTTATGGCTATTGCCGAACCAGCCTACATTTTAAAGACCTCGGATGGTGGTGACACCTGGAAAACGGTCTATGAAAATACAACAAAAGGAATGTTTCTCGACGCCATGGAGTTCTATGACAAGAAAAACGGTGTTGTGATAGGCGATCCTGTTAATAGGAAATTTTTTATTGCCAAAACTATTGACCAGGGAGAAACATGGAAGGAAGAGCATGCAAACAATCTTCCCACCGCAGACAGTGGCGAAGCATGTTTCGCTTCAAGCGGCACCAACATCCGTTATCTAAATCAGCAGGTTACCTGCTTTGTAAGCGGCGGTATCCGTTCCCGTTACTTTTCTTCCGCGGCAGCTGTTGACCTGCCCATCATTCAGGGAAAACCCAGTACGGGTGCTAATTCTATCGCAGTATGGAATGAAGGAACGACAAAGGGTACGGAATGGCTGGCAGTGGTTGGCGGAAATTATGCCGTCGATAGCTTGTTTGAAAACAACTGCTTTATTTCGAAAGATGCAGGCAATCACTGGATAGCACCTACTGTTTCACCACATGGATACCGATCCTGTATTGAATTCATAAACCAAAAACAATTGATAACCTGCGGCACTTCGGGAATTGATGTTTCTATGAATGCCGGTATGAACTGGAAGCTGATCTCTAAAGAAAGTTTTCATGTTTGCCGAAAGGCTAAAAAAGGAACTTCGGTTTTTTTAGCAGGCAGTAATGGTAAGGTTGCGAAGTTAATCAACTAAATATGATATCAGAAATGGAATGGATATCAATTCTAAAATGCCCCATAACAGGTAGCGATCTGCGCGAGCTTGATCATGATGAACTCAAAGTCCTACATCAAAAATCGGCATCTCATCAACTCTGGTATTCAGATGGCCATCCTATGTCAGAACTCATTGAACAAGGGCTCATCGCTGTTAACGGTACTTATATTTATCCTATTATAAAACAAATCGTGGTGCTGATAAAGGATCTTGCTATTATAGATTCTCCCGATAAAGTTATTCAGCAAACTATTAACGCAGACAAACAATGGGTAAAAAATTTTTATGATGAGAAAGGCTGGATAGCTAATGCAGAAGGTGATTATGCAGACGCCGTCATCTATGAAGACCTGCGGGATGTTTCCCGGGATTACCTTGTAAAATGCCATAACAGGGTTAACCGGTTTTTAAAAAACTCCGGGAAGTATATGCTGGATGCAGCTTCCGGCGCCCTGCAGTTTCCGGAATATTTACAGTATTCCGCCAACTATCAATACCGGGTTTGCCTGGATTTCTCTTTCCAGGCTTTACTGGAAGCAAAAAAAAAATTAGGTGATAAAGGGCTATTCATTCTGGGTGATATGACCAATATGCCTTTTAAAGACGGGGTGATGGATGGATTTATCTCCCTGAATACTATTTACCATATCCCGAAAGAGGAGCAGGTAATTGCCATAAACGAATTATACAGGGTGCTGGCTACAAATGGCAAAGGTGTAGTTGTTTATGACTGGTTTAAACATTCAGCCTGGATGAATATCTGGATGTTCCCCTTCCGGGGTTTTGTTTTCATTAAAAATCGGTTATTGGACGGCGTTAGTAAACTATTGGGTACTCGTGGAGTGAATAGAAGACTTTACTTTTATTCACATACCCCGAAATATTTACTCAGCAAACTCCCCCCCTACCAGTTAAAAGTATGGCGTACGTTGAGTGTTCATTTTATGCGTTACTATATTCATTCGTGGTTATTTGGAAAACAAATACTGAATTGGGTATATAGACAAGAAGAAAAAGAACCGGAGTTATGTGGGTTGAGGGGTGAATACCCAATGTTTGTATTCGAGAAATTAGTAACCACGGAGACACTGCAGACACAGGGCAACACGATGGACTTTTGAACCAGGGAGATTATGGTGGCACAGAGATACACGGTGGGCTTTTGAACTACGGAGGTACTGGTGACACAGGGAATACCGTGAAAAGAAAAAACTCCCTATCTCTCTGTGCCGAAAGTGCCTCCGTGGTTAGTTCAACCCCCTGAAATCCACCGGCACCAGCTTACTCACTCCCGGCTCCTGCATAGTTACACCATAGATCACATCTACACAACTCATCGTCATCTTATTATGTGTTACAATGATGAACTGGCTTTCATCACTGAACTTACGGATCATCTGGGTGAATTTGGTTACGTTGGCATCATCAAGCGGGGCATCCACTTCATCAAGAATACAAAAAGGTGCTGGTTTAATGAGGTAGATTGCAAATAGAAGGGCGGTTGCTGTTAATGTTTTTTCACCGCCACTCAACTGTGTAATGGACGACGGGCGTTTACCCTTTGGCTTGGCAATGATATCAATACCAGTCTCGGCAAGGTCCTCCGGGTTTTCCAGGATCATATCTGCCGTATCTTCTTCGGTGAACAGCGCTTTAAACACTTTTTGAAAATTCTCTCTTACTTTATTGAAGGTAGTCAGGAATTGCTGGTTAGCCGTAGTTTCCACTTCCGATATCGTTTGCAACAAACTTTCTTTGGCAGTTACCAGGTCATTTTTCTGCTCAAGAATAAATTCATATCTTTTTTTCATTTCCTGGAAAGCTTCGATGGCTGTTGGATTCACCTCCCCCAGGTTTTCCAGTCTCTTTTTCATCCGATCGCTTTTTTCCTGCAGCTCTTCTACGGGTATAACACCTGATCTTGGTTGGTCGATGATATCATTTAATTCAATCCTGAATTCTACCTGAAGCCTTTCTTTCATGCCAGCCAGGTGAAGCTTTAGTTCATTCAGTTTGTCTTTAATCTCACTGAGCAGGTGTTCTGAATGTTCCTTTTCCTTTACTTTATGTCGTAGTTCGCTTTCTTTTTCACTCAACAGGTTACGCAGGTTATAATAAGCCTGGTCTGCCTGGTTCAGACTTTTTTCTTCTTCCTCCTTGCGATGTAATAAGCCAACCAGCGCTTCCTCCACGATATCTAACACGGAGGTATTTTCGGTTATACTTTCGCTGGTTTGTTTTAATTGAGAGGCATTACTTTCAATCTGCTGGCTAAGGTCGTTGATCTGTTTATTTTTAAATTCCAGTTCCTGTTGCAGCGTATTGATCCTGCTTTGTTGCCGGGTAAGCTGGAGGTTGAATTCGTTGAATTGAATGTTGGCATTATTGAATTCCGCTTCTGCGGTTTTATAATTATTCTCCGCTGCCTGTAATTTCTCTGCCGTTTGTTCAATCAATACAATCAGTTGTGTTAATTCAGTTCGTGTACCTTGTATGGAAACCTGTGTCTGTTCCAAATTTTGTTGCATTTCTTCGAGCCTGTTGCGCGATGAGCCCTGCTGTGCGTGCAGGTTTTCCATTTTATTGTGGATAGAAAAACTGAGGTTGGTTAATGTATTAATGGATGATTGCGCCTGCCTGATAGCATTTTCTTTTAACTGTTCATTGTAACCAATTACTTCGTTGTGTTTATCCTGTATCTTCTTTTTGATGTCGTTTACAATAACATCCTGCAACAGAATTTCTTCGTGCAACTTTTGAAGGTTCTTTGCACGGCCTATTTTTTTGCCTTCAAATATGCCCACGCTTCCACCATATAATGAATATTTTCCCTTTACATACTTGCCGGTTTTTTCCAGCACTATGGCTCCGTTGCTGTTAACCAGGGCATCTTCATTTTCCGCAATCAATACATTACCCAGTAAATTTTCAGCCAGCTTCCGGTATTTCTCCTCCACCTCAATTACCTGCATGGCGGGAATGGTATCGGG
>JBDSBP010000325.1:0-12679 GCA_039921525.1 Chitinophagaceae bacterium
CAGGTCAACACCACCAGCCTTCCTGTAATCCGCGGAAGCCATGTAGTTTGTTTTACCATTACCCCCGGAAAACTGGAGGGTATGTTTTTGCGAGATAGTTGGATTATTGGTAAGCACTTTTAGCCAGTCTGTATTTTTGCCAAAATCCGTTCCTCTTTTATTGGCAACGAACTCATCTCTTGAAAGCAGGGTAAGTTTGTTGGTGACATAATCAAAACTGGTATACCCATCATAAAAAATGCGGGAATCAGTGGTACCTTTTTTTGTAGTTATAACAATAACACCATTACTTCCCCTTGTGCCGTAAATTGCAGAGGCCGCGCCACCCTTCAATACATCGATAGATTCAATATCGTTCTGATTGATGTTGTCAACATTTCCGCCGGGTATACCATTAATTACGTACAGGGGCCCAGGCCTGCACTGCGTGATGAAACACCCCTGAGCTGTATGCTTGGCGAAGAATTAGGATCTGCAGTGGATACGTTGGTAACTGATAAACCGGCCACCTTTCCCTGCAAGGACATCAACGCTCCATTGCCCCCTACCGTTAGTAGATCCTTTGAGTTTAGATGTGTAATGGAACTCGTTACTTCTTTCCTGTTAAGTGAGCCGTAACCAACTACCACCACATCACTCAATGATGATGCAACAGAAGTTAATGCCTGGTTGATGGTGGTTTTGTTATTTACATCAATTTCAATTGATTCATATCCTATGTAGGATATAACAATTTTGGGAGTGCCTCCCCTAAGTGGTAGAGAGAAACTTCCGTCTTCTTTTGTATTGGTAGTATTGGTAGTTCCCTTTTCTGATATAGTAGCGCCGGCGAGTGGTTCACCCTTGGCACTATTAGTTATTTTACCAGTGATGGTTTTTGTTTGGGCTGCAACCTGTTGTGTCAGCAAAAAGAACAACAGGCAAAACTGCAGCAATCGAAGTGTTTGCTTTTTTCTCATATGATAGGTTTGCTTTTTGATTTTTAGAAGAGATAATATCTTCAAGGTCTATCGCAGGGCCTGATCAACAATGCTTGCGGGAGTTTGCAATTGTTACTGGGAACGACTGATCCTGTTACATAATTTTTATGTTCAATACTAAAGGGAAATAAATAAAAGAAGTTAAACAGAATAGCGCACCTTGAGATGGGGTCTGTATAAATTGGCATAGCACAGTCTTTAATGATTCAGTATTTTGATTATATTTCGGGAAGGTTTTATCTTCCAGGATAAGATAAACAAACTTACTGAATCCTGAAACAACACTAAATTATTTTTAAAGAATAATAGATCGCTTCCTGGGATTGGATGTTTTCTTTGTCGTTAACGATGGGTTGGTTGGTTAAATTTTCATCTATGAGAAGACTTCATTAGAAAAGCCAGGAATGGTTGTATAAGATTGATTGTGGGTATATACCTGCTAATCTTTATTCAGCTTGTTGTAAAAGAAAGAATTGTTATTGATGGGCAGGGTTAGAGGTATTGAATAAATCATGTTCACCTTCGTAATGTTATTGTAGAAAAGCCATCAATCAAAATACAATCAATGAAAAGCGGTAAGTTAATAGCAATCGTCTTTCAACAGGGCATGGTTTTTTTTCCAATCCTGTTTTACTTTGCCGTAATTTTAACCTTTCCATACGTTTCAGAATACACTAACGGAAATATCAAACCTATGCAAGATGAAAATTACCTTCAAAACCGTATAAATGAACTGGAGGAAGAAAATGCCAGGCTGAGAGGTGATTTTAGTTCACGACCAAAGGGAGACTCAGTAATAGTGCCGGCTGAAATGAAACCTTTTTTTGATATGGCACAGCAAACAGTAAGTAAATATTTCCGTAATCTCCGCATGGATCCTACTAAGGGTACCATCGAGATTAATGATCAGCGTTATATACTCGTACGAGCTTCTGCATTATCAAAAGATTTCTTAGATACCGTTCAAAATTTATATGCTGACAGGGGTGAACAGGAGGCGCTTGCTATCGGTAAAAATTTTTTGTTTGATATAGCTCATACAATAGGTATGAATGATGCAAAAAATTTTCATGCAAAAATGAGTCTCACGGATCCAATATCAAAACTATCCGCCGGGCCAGTTCTTTTTGCACATACGGGTTGGGCTTTTGTAGACATATCGTCTGAAAGCATTCCTTTACCAGATGAAAATTTTTATTTATTTTATTATCACCCTTACTCTTTCGAAGCTGATTCATGGGTACGTTCCGGTAAAAGATCTGACACCCCTATCTGCATTATGAATTCGGGCTATTCATCAGGATGGTGCGAGGAAAGTTTTGGAATACCACTGACAGCTGTAGAGGTGTCCTGCATTGCAAAAGGCGATGAACGTTGCACATTTATAATGTCTCCTCCTCATAAAATGCAAGAGCATCTTAAAAGATTTCATACAAACAGCAAAAGCAACTACTATAAGAAAGAGCAGTATGAAGTGCCTACTTTTTTTGACAGGAAGAGAGTGGAAGAAGAAATGCAAAAGTCGAAAATATTAGCGGAAGAATCTGCGAGATCAAAGGCGGATTTCGTAGCCAATATAAGCCACGAGTTAAGAACTCCTTTAGGCACCATCCTCGGCTTTGGGGATCTTATGAAAAAAACCGGGTTGGATGCTACACAGAGAGATTACATGGATGCTATCAGCACGGCCAGCAGGAGCCTTCTTTCCCTTATCAATAATATACTTGATCTTTCGAAGATAGATTCGGGAAAATTTAATTTGGAGAATGTACCATTTAATGTAGGCGAAGTACTGCGCTCTGTGCAGGTTATGTTTTCTGAAACGGCAAAGAATAAGGGCCTGAAACTTGTGATTCTTGCTGATTCAACGATTGATTATAATGTTACCGGTGATCCAATGCGATTAACACAGGTACTGATGAACCTGGTGGGCAATGCTATAAAGTTTACCGAAAAGGGCAGGATAGAAGTAAGTTGCGTAACCGAAAGCCAGGATGAAAAAATGGCTGAACTAGGCTTTACTGTTAAAGATACCGGTATTGGCATACCGCCTGGAAAGATAGAAACTGTATTCGAAAGATTTATGCAGGCAGACTCTAATACCACCAGGCAATTCGGAGGCACCGGGCTTGGACTTTCCATCACAAAACAATTGTTAGACTTATTCGGTGGATCGATAGATGTAAAAAGCGAAGTGGGAAGGGGAACGGAATTTTATTTTACCATTCATTTTTTAAAGTCCGCCGGCGATATCGCTATCCCCGGTAACGAGTTGCAACAGCCGTTGCATTACAATTCAGGTAAGAAAGTTTTGATAGTGGAAGACACGCTGCTAAATCAAAAACTTACTTCCATTATTTTAGAGAACAATGGTTTTCAGAGTGCGATAGCTGGAAATGGCCGTGAGGCCATTGAAGTCCTTCGGCAAAAAACATTCGACCTGATCTTAATGGACATTCAAATGCCTGAGATGGACGGTTATGAGGCAACCTGCATTATAAGAGAGGAACTGCAAATTGACACGCCCATAATTGCAATGACTGCTCATGCTCTTGCTGGTGAGAAACAAAAATGCTTTCAGCAAGGTATTAATGATTACCTGGCGAAACCATTTTCAGAAAATGAACTACTTTTTAAAATAGCTCATTTGATTAGGGATAATGAACCTGGGGCTGCTACTGCCAAAATTGTTGATATTACTTTTCTTAAAAAACAAACCAGGAACAACACAGAAACTATAAGAGAAATGATCCGGCTCTTCACGGAAGAAAATCCAAAAGATATTTCAGACATGGAAAAGGCTATTGAACTAGCTGACTTTTCCGGGATCTATAAAATGGCGCACTCTCTCAAAAGTGTAACGGGCATGTTTGGTTTGCGTTCCCTGGTTAGTCACGACCTTACAAGTATTGAAGAACTATCCCGGGCAAACCTGGATCTTGATGAAATTAAAAAGTGCTTTAGCAGGATTAAGGTTGTTTGTGAACAGGCCGTGAAGGAATTATGTAAAGCAGACCTTTTATAAGATTTAATTTTTTCATACGAGCCGCTGGGCGATCTGTAACATAAAGTCGTCTTTTTTCTTTGGTGAAATAGCAATCATAGAATCGTCGTTCATCACTACATGACCACCGTCTGTTTTAATCAAACGTTTTACTTCCTTAATATTGATGATGTGAGAATTGTGCACCCTGAAAAAATTATACTCACCTAACATCGTTTCGTATTCTTTCAGGTTTTTACTTACTATTATTTTCCTGCCTTCTTTAAGAAAAAAATGGGTGTAAGGGCCGGATGCCTCCAGGCGAATGATATTTTGAAGTGGAACGAATTCAAGTCCATCTAAGGTGGCTAACGTTATGGAATAATCTGTTTTTGCAGGTTTGCGCAAATTCTGTAAAAGCATATTGATCGTTTGTGTACCCGTATTTTTTTCAACCTTTACCAGAGCCCTCTCAACTGCTTTTTGTAAATCTTCCACATCGATTGGTTTCAATAAATAATCAACAGCGCTAAACTTAATTGCCTTAATAGCATAATGGTCATAAGCCGTTGTAAAAACTACATGAAAGGCAGGTTCGCTGAATTGCTCCAGTACATTAAAGCCAGTTCCCGTTTGCAATTCTATGTCCAGGAAAATTATGTCGGGTTTTTGGTTTTGGATAACTTTTACAGCTTCTTCAACAGAAGCTGCCACCCCTGTAACTCTCAGGTCAGGACAAAATTCTTCTAAAAGTGCTCTTAGAAATTCACGACTGCAAATTTCATCGTCTACAATTACTGCTTTTAGTATCATAAGAAATAGTTAGAATTTTAGCAAGACTGCCTGACTTCCTGGGTCTGCCAAACTTCGAAAGTCTGAAAACGCTGTGTTTACACTTTTCAATTAAACAACGGTTGAGGTACTACAAGTATTGCCTCATTTACAAAGCCTGTATTTGTTGATGCTTTGGTCTTATATGTTACTTCAATTTTTTTGACTGCCTTCCTATTGAATAATTCCAGCCGTTTTCCCAGAATGCCTGCTAATCCATTGATGTTTTCAATTCCTTTTGCTTGTTCCCTTGCCAGCGCTTGCTGGCGCTCCAGCCCGTTGTCGGTTACTTTTATAATCAGTTCATTATTTAATACTTCAAATACAATGTCCAGGACACCTTTTTTGGTTTCACCCATATTTAAAACACCAAGGTATAAGGCATCCACTACCAAACTATGCACAAGCATCGGGGGTACTTCAGCGTTATGAATTCTTCCTGCCTCTATTAGTTTTACCTTAAATTCAAACCTGTTGAGATAACGACATTGTTCGAGCCATAAATATTGCTCCAGCATGCCGGCTTCCTGTTCTGCAGTGATGAAAAGTTCATCGCTGTACCTTAATACATTTCTTAAAAAGCCGGCAAATCGGGCGGTGTAAAGTAATGCCTCTTTGCGGTCATTCCTGGCAATAAAATATTGTATTGAATTCAATGAGTTAAAAAGAAAATGAGGATTAAATTTAGACTGGAGAATTTTCATCTTTACTTGTTCATTCATACCTTCAATCTTTTTTTTCTGTGCATCTATAAGCTCATTACGTTGTTGCAGTTGGCTGTTTAATTTCTTTTTAATCCGGTCACTATTATAAATGACTCCGGCAAAGATAAAAATGATTGCACAGGAAATTAATGTATTCAAATATGATGAATTAAAACTAAGCAAACGGATTGGTTTTATAAAAACTGTTTACCACGAAAGGCACCTGGGCATCAAGAACCACAGTGAAGAGTGTTTATTTTTTCTTAAACCGAATCTTTGTGTTCCTTTTCGCCCTGGTGCCTTTGTGCCCCTCCCTACATGAATGGAGAGCCAATAATTATATTGTCCTTAATCTACTTTAACATGCAGGAATAAGTTTACACCCTCTGATTCTTTACCAACCGATATATTTTCTTTTCTTACACCACTCTTAATCGCAAGGGCAATTAATTCGTCCTCCGAACGATGTTTTAAAAACCAGTCTCCAACAAGCTCCATATAATTTCGACTTGGATTTTGAACACTAAAGTTGCCTATGATCAACTCACCGCCGGGTTTTGTCCAGCTAACAAATTTCCGCAATAATTTTGAAAATATGTTATCATCAAAATAATCGAATAAGCCTGCGCTCCATACTATGTCAAATTGCTCCTGCGTTGTAAACCGAAATATGTTCTGGTGGATGAATTCAATATTGGTTGTATTGGCTTTATTCAGATTTAGCGCATATTTTATAGCTGTTTTATCGGCTTCCACGCATACAGTACTTAGTTGCTCCGGACGAATCACTTCATACAATTCGGCTATGTCCCTTGCAGGACCACTTGCAACATTTAATAACCGCATTTGCGATTGATGTAATAGCCGGTTTGTCATTGTTTTGATGAAATAATCCTTCCTGTTACGTACAGCTTTTGCTGCAGAATGGTTATTCCAGAATATATCCCATTTTTCAAAACGATGATCGTTGGTAACCTGCTCCTGGTATATTTTATCGATGATCATGAAATCGCCGGCATAGCCATAAGGTTTGGCTTTAATATGTCCATGTAATGTGTTTTCCATGCATTCATCGCCAAATCCTTCCTCCAATAATTGGGCAGCTTGTTTGCTAAGTTTGCCAGCTTTGTAAACATCAGACAGATGATCAAATGTTTCATTCAATTCATCATATTCCATTGTTTCAGGACCGCCTTTGGCAATGATGTGTTGCAGGAACGAGATAGATTTTGATTGTTTTTTGTTTTTGTTGTTCATGATAGGTTTTAATTAATAGTGATTTTTTGTATCACAAATATGTGGAGTTGTTGAGATGTTTAAAATAGCTACTTAACAGATGAGGCATTTGGATTAACGGAATGGTATTTTGGATTTTAGTGTGAGGGCAGGCTACCGTTAGGGACAGATCTTTTATTTTAAACCCCAGCCAGAAAAAGGCAACCTGCATTTTGGGAGATTTCAGCTCAAGGCGCCGCATTATGTATTTATTCAAAGATGCTTTGGCTTCACCACAAACCTATAAGGTTAACTGTCTTTAGGAAAGTCACTACGTATTTCAAACCTTATCGGTTGGGTTCGCCAAAGCTGGCAGCCAAGATGCAACCTATAAGGTTTGTCTACGTATGACCTGCATCCAGGGTTCAAACCTTATAGGTTTGGATTGGAGACTCTAACCCATCAGGGGTAATGGCCCGTTCCGTTAACTCAAACACCCATTCCGTTAATTCCCCTCCCAGGCGCTGCTCTTGTTTTATATTTTAGCCTCATCATTAAAAATTTAATTTTATGAAAGTTGGTATTATCGGGGCAGGAATAAGCGGATTGGCGACTGCAAAAGCATTTATCAGTAAAGGATACTCCGTTACAGTCATTGAAAAGGCCGGATCTATCGGGGGGGTGTGGGAGCAAAGCCGATCCTATTATGGTGTGGCCACGCAAACAACCCGTGATGAATATGCGTATTCAGATTTCCCTATGCCAGATGATTATCCTTTGTGGCCGTCAGGAGTGCAGGTGCAGTCGTACCTTGTAAAGTATGCGACACATTTTGATATTACCAGTCATATTCGCTTCAATTCACAGGTTACGGATCTCCGTTATAACAATGGCTCATGGTTTATGAGCATTCATGAAAATGCTAACAATACGGATTCTACCCTGGTTTTTGATTTTGTAGCTATTTGCACAGGCACATTTCATAAGCCTTACCTGCCTGAGTATGCAGGTTCGCAAAGTTTTATAGATGCAGGGGGTAGCCTGCTTCATTCCAGCCAGGTAAAGGACGAGAGTATGTTAAAAGGTAAATCCGTCGCAGTTGTTGGCTTTGCTAAATCTGCCACTGACATCGCTACATTGGCGGCAGAGCTGGGTTCTAAGTGTACCCTTATTTACAGGAAGGCGCAGTGGAAAATCCCACGCTATTTCGGAAACAAAATAAATATGAAGTATTTACTGTTTTCACGATTTTCAGAAGCTTTTTTTGATGCCCCGCAAAAATCTCTTTTTCATAAAATATTACATTCCGCCGGCAAACCAATTGTGTGGGCTCAATGGAGGGCCCTGGAAGTCTTACTAAAAAGTCAATTTAAATTAAAGCACTGTAACATGGTTCCTGACCATAAGATCGAAGACCAGATAAACTGCTCACTCGGCGTTGCGCCCGTTGGTTTTTATGAAAATGTGCATAGTGGAAAAATTGAGCCAATGCAAACATGCATTGAACGATTCGAAGGGAGGCAGGTGATCTTACAAAATGGTGAAGTGATAAGTCCTGACGTAGTGGTATTTGGTACAGGTTTCACACAGGGATTACCTTTCCTTGAAGATACTTACAGGAATATAATTATCGGCAGCAACGGCAGCTACGATCTTTACCGCAATATTGTTAATCCTAAAGTACCCCAGCTTGGTTTCGTAGGATTTAATTCAAGCCTTTTCAGTACACTTACATCTGAACTTGCGGCTCACTGGCTTGTTGCCTATGCTTCCAATAAACTAAAGATGCCTTCCCCTGGAAAAATTCAACAGGATATGGAAATGATGAACAACTGGCGTAAAAACACCCGACCTTCTGCCGCGGTATTTAGTGGTACCTGTATTGCACCTTTCAACTTTATGCATATGGATGAATTGATGAAGGATATGGGGTTACCAACAAAAGTAAGCCGATCAATAACTGAGTTCTTCAAACCGATAAATCCGAAAGACTATCAAAAGTTGTTGAAAACAAATAACAAACTTGTTGTCTCTTCGTAAGAAAATCATCTAACTTGTAAATTAAATGGCGGATGGTTTCAAAACTGAATCCGGAAGACCGTTTTTTTACCTAATAAAGTTTTTATTACGTTGGATATTAGTTGGAGGATCCGCAAAGATATTATTTACAAAAGAGTCAAATCTTTCTTTACTATTGCTTGTTTGATGATTGCCTGCATGTTTCTAAACTGCAGCAATTACAGCACAGGTGAGAAAAAGGAAGATCCATCCCCTGTGCAAACTCCTGCTGAAGAATTGTTAACATTCCAACTTTCTCCTGGTTTAAAAATTCAGCTGGTAGCGGCCGAACCTATGGTGCAGGATCCGGTGGTGATTACCTTTGATCCGGATGGCAGGCTTTGGGTGGTAGAGATGCGGGGATTTATGCCGGACATTAACGGTAATGGCGAGAAAGGAAAAGTAGGCCGTGTTTCTGTGCTGGAAGATACTAACGGTGACGGACAGATGGATATCAGTAAAATCTATATCGACAGCCTGGTTTTGCCGAGAGCGATTGCACTGGTGCCGGGCGGTGCGTTAATTGCTGAAAACGATGCTTTATGGTTAACACAAGACCTGGACGGTGATCTTAAGGCAGACACAAAAACATTGATCGATTCTGCGTACGCAAGCGGCCCAAGTCCAGAACATTCAGGCAACGGGCTTTTGCGTAACACAGACAACTGGTACTACAATGCCAAATCCCGATTTCGCTATCATCTTGTCAACGAAAAATGGGAACGTGACAGTACGGAGTTCCGTGGGCAATGGGGCATTAGCCACGATGATGAAGGCCGGCTTTACTATAATTACAACTGGTCGCAACTTCATGCCGACCTGGTGCCACCTGATTACCTTTCCCGGAATAAAAATCATACACCTACGACCGGCATAGATCATGGTCTTACCATCGACAGGAGAATATATCCAATAAGAACCAACCCTGCGGTTAACCGGGGTTACATACCGGGTACGTTAGATAAAAAAGGTCGCCTGCTTGAGTTTACGGCGGCATGCTCGCCTTTTTTCTATAGAGAAACAACCCTGCCAAAAGAATATTATGGGAATGTGTTTGTATGCGAACCATCCGGAAATTTGATCAAGCGTAATGTTGTCGGGCAAAAAGGATTGATGCTGATGGCGCATGACCCAAATCCCGGAAAAGAGTTTCTTGCATCAACAGATGAACGATTCCGACCTGTTCATCTAGCAACCGGCCCTGATGGTGCTCTTTATGTTGCTGATATGTACAGGGGTCTCATACAACATAGCACCTATATCACTCCTTATTTACGTGAACAAACGATTAACCGTAAACTTGTTCAACCCATCAATCGTGGACGGATCTGGCGGATTGTTCCGGAGAACTGGAAACCCCCCATGCCAAAGAAACTTTCTGCCAGTTCATCGGAGGAATTAATTGCGATGTTATCACACCCCAATGGATGGTACCGTGATATGGCACAACAGTTATTGGTTGAACGTGGTGACAAAAGCATGCTCAAATCCTTAACAGAGCTGGCACTGAAAGGCAATAACCAGTTGGGTAGGTTCCATGCATTATGGACAATGGAAGGATTAAAAATGACTGATGCAGATCTGCTTTTTCAATTGTTGCAGGATGGGAACCCGCTTATAAGTGCCACTGTCGTGCGCCTGATTGAACCTGTAGCCAAAGAAAATAAAAATGTTCGGGAGAAATTGGGTGAGGCGCTTGTTAAAATATCGGGGAACGCACCCATTCAAGAAATATTACAGATCGCACTATCGGCCAATGTACTCAATCCTGAAACGGCACATCCATTATTAGCGGGTATAGCAGAGCGTTATGATACATCAGCTTTGATTCGGGATGCCATATTGAGCAGTCTGCAAGACCAGGAATTTGCTTTCCTGCAAACACTATGGAAATCATCTTCCTGGCAAAAGCCCGAACCGGCTAAAGAAATTTTGCTGGAAATGCTTACTACATCTATTGTCCGCAAAAGGGATCCTATGGAGCTAAGTTCTCTTTTATCAATGTTAGATGTAAAAGATTCTTTTGGCTGGAAAGAGAGAGCCGTGATTACCGGTATTTCGATCCAGGGCAAAAATACTAAAATGAAACCGGTTCGCCTGGCATCAGCGCCGCAGATTTTGGTGCGCCCGGATATTAAGAATGAACAATCACGGCTACTTACGCTGGAGGCAATGTTTGAATGGCCCGGACATTCAGCCGCAATTGTTAACATACAAACGCAGCATCCATTAAATGAAAATGATCAGAAATTATTTGTTTCTGGAAGACAGCATTATCTTACCACCTGTGCAGGGTGTCACGGTTCGGATGGTGCCGGCCTTAACCGCTTTGCGCCTCCGCTTATGGAGTCTGACTGGGTGGTAGGAAATGAAAAACGGTTGATCCTGGTTCTTCTGCATGGCATGGAAGGGCCGGTAGAAGTAGACGGTAAACATTATGATGCACCTGACATACTTCCTGTTATGCCGGCGCATTCTACATTGGACGATGGCTCTCTTGCTTCTATTTTAACGTACATTCGAAACGAGTGGGGTAATGCAGCCGGGCCTGTTAGCGGACGTATGGTAAGTACTACAAGAAACACTTCGCAGGGTAGGGTTGTGCCTTGGACACCGGCAGAGCTTAATAAACATGTGTTGGAAACGAAATGAGGTATGAGGTATGAGGTATGAGGTGTGAGGTTTGTAATTGCGAGTTCGGCTTTCCGGGGAATTATAATTAGAAATTAAAACTTTAACAAGGTGGACCGACGAAAATTTTTGTATGAAACTTCCGCCCTGGGAATTGGAGCTCTAACGCTGCCTTTCCTAAAAATGACCCGCTCCTTTAAAGAAAGGAGGATGGGAGTAGTAGTTCATTCCTATGCCGCACGCTGGTTATCAAAAGTACAAAGTCAAAAATATCCTGGCTTTACAAATGCAATAGACCTGCTGGAACATTGCCATCAAATTGGTGCAGGTGGCGTGCAGGTTATTGTAAAAGACTGGTCAGAAGACTTTGCAAAAAGTCTTCGCGATAAACGGGAGAAATTTGGAATGTATCTAGAAGGATCAATTGGCGTACCAGCGAGAGTGGAAGATGTTCCAAGATTTGAAAAGGAAGTGATCAACGCTAAAGAAGCAGGAGCGCAAATTTTAAGAACAGTCACTTCAGGGGGGCGCAGGTATGAAGTATTTCACTCATCGGAAGCTGTGCAGGAATTTAAAAAAAATGCTTTAATCTCTTTACGATTGGCAGAACCAGTTCTCCGAAAATATAAAGTGAAGCTGGCCATCGAAAATCATAAGGACTGGCGCGCCGACGAATTAGTGGGGGCCCTGAAACAACTCAATAGCGAATGGATAGGTGTAACCCTGGATTTTGGCAACAGCATTTCATTGCTGGAAGATCCCATGGAAGTGATCGAAAAACTGGCGCCTTATATTTTCAGCACACACGT
This sequence comes from Chitinophagaceae bacterium, assembly GCA_039921525.1. Taxonomy (GTDB): domain Bacteria; phylum Bacteroidota; class Bacteroidia; order Chitinophagales; family Chitinophagaceae; genus JADCRZ01. Next base: position 12,212 of record JBDSBP010000325.1, read on the forward strand.
GAAAGATATGGCGGTGGAAGAATATAAAGATGGGTTTTTGTTGTCGGAGGTTCCCATGGGTAAAGGCTTTTTGAACCTGCCAAAGATTATAAGTTTGTGCAGGCAACATAACCCTGCGGTTACTTTTAACCTGGAAATGATCACGCGTGACCCTTTGGAAATACCCTGTTTGAAGGATGGTTATTGGGCTGCGTTTGAGGGTATACCGCGCACTGATCTTGATAAGACACTCCGGTTTGTTAAACAAAAGAAATCTGCATCTCCACTGCCGAGGGTTTCGCAGTTAAATGCGGAGGAGAGGCTGTCGGTGGAAGAGAATAATATATTGGAATGTTTGAAGTATAGCAGGGATAAGCTCGGGCTGACTAAATAAGATGCTAAAAACATGCAAGAGTAAGGCTGCGTAAAAAGCCGGGCGTTTGTAGGGGCGGGGCTTGCCCCCGCCCTGACCGCAAACGAAACTGCCGG
>JBDSBP010000326.1:0-3818 GCA_039921525.1 Chitinophagaceae bacterium
AAGTTAATTTATATTAATTCGAATCATTGCATAATCAATTGATATTAGTTACAAGACTTCAAAACTGATAAAAAACCGGCGCTGAAACGTTGTGTAGGAAATCATTTATTAACCGTCGATCGAAACATGGCTAATAAACGTAAAATTCAAAATTTGATGTTTGCGAATATCAAATGAAGATAGTCCAAGTCTGTGGATCTCAAAATTCAGATTTAGCTTTGGCTGTGTATTGTTCTGCAGAACGCTAAGAAGAGCAGGGGAATTTTGTTTTATAGATTAAATTCTAATTATTAACGTCTGACCCGGTATATTTCTTTTTTTGCTAACCGGCATTAATTTTCATAGCAGCATGGTTGTGTCGCACTTGTACTTGTAGTAATTGTTTCGTCAGAGTGAACAAATATTCTTTTCTAAGCTTTTATTTGTTGTTATCAGCTTTGTAATTCTAATGCCAGACGCAGTCCTGCAATTATGTTTGATTTAAGTGATCCCTTAGAACACTTAAACCAGCCGGGTACCTACGGAGAGTCGAAGGATTCTATTATAGAAACAAGTTTTTGCAACCGCTGTTTCTTTACTGTAAGTTAGTCTTCTAAAACCTGCTTATGAAAGTAATCGCAATCATTCTATTAGTATTAATTGTTTCTTGTAGAAATAATAATCTACCCCCTGCTACAACCGAAACCGTTATTGTTAGAGATACTGTTTTATAGATAAAGACGATGCTAAGAAATACGGAAATGAGAGATTTAAAGACGTAACAGTTGAAAGAGTTGGTGAACATAAATTTATTCTAAAAGGTAAAGCACAGGGCTTTGAAGCTGCATTTAGCTGGGTTGTAGAAGATGGCCACAATGAAATAAAAGAAGGTCATGAAATGACAGATGCAGAGCGCCTTCTTTTGGAAATTTTGCTTTTGTTATTGATGTAGTTAAACAAAGAGCAAATTCAACACTTACCATAATATTATACGAAGCCAGTGCTAAAGATGGAAGCAGACAATATGAACTTCCTATTCCACTTTATTAAATCAAAGTATTAAATGAAGATCAGTTTATTCACTCACTCTTAGTTCAGCTCCCACAGCTATCTGTAGTCTTCGACTACGGATTCTAAATCAAAGCCGGACTGTGTCTGGAATTTAAAGAACGCCAGAGAAACGTAGTGCATATGCTGCTGTTAGATGTTCAATTGGAAGCACCTCACCTTTTCCATATCAATAATTTCTTGTACTGTTGGTTGGATCAAGATAAAAACATTTGTATAAAATAGAGACATTAGTTTTCCAAATACCGACTTAGACTGGGTTTCCATATGCCTCCGTAGTTGTCCTGGGGAACACTACGGATAGCTGGGGGATTAACGCTAGTAGCAGAAAGCACCTTTTCAAAAAAAGTTATTCCGATTTCAAAGTTTAATCATCGTTATTAAATTACTTTACAAAAAATTTACGATTGTTGTGAAACAGTGCTACAAGAGTTTTTCGGTTAAAATTGGTTTTGCGTTATTCCTTTTATGTATAGTTCACGAATCTTCAATAGGTCAGAAAAAAAATGAAGCGTACCAGTATCACATTCATAAAGCGTCGTCTGCAATTAAGATAGACGGAATACCAGATGATGCCGCATGGATAGGGGTTGAAGTCGCCAAAGACTTTTTTTCAGTTCTTCCTATGGACACCAGTTTCGCCAAGGCCCGTAGTGAGGTACGGCTTGCGCACGATGAGCATAATATTTACGTGGTGGCTGAATGTTTTGAGGCGGTTGCAGGACCGAATTACGTCGAGTCGTTGAGAAATGACTGGAGCTTTACCAAAAATGACAACTTCCTCATTCTTCTTGATCCTTTTGACGACCAGACAAGCGGCTTCGCTTTCGGCACCAACTCTTCCGGAGCTCAATGGGACGGAATGATAGTCGCGGGTACTACAGTTGATTTAAACTGGGATAATAAATGGACCTCTGCCGTGAAAAAGCATAGCGACAGATGGACAATTGAACTTTCCATTCCATTTAAAAGTATCAGGTATAAAAAAGACATTACCAGGTGGGGACTTAATTTTGTCAGGCTTGATTTAAAGACATCAGAAAAGAGTACATGGGCACCTGTTCCGCGCCAATTCGCTACTGCTTCTCTTGCCTTTTCCGGCTTGCTTGTCTGGGACCAGCCTCCTCCTGTTGTGGGAGCCAACGTTTCATTGATTCCTTATGGACTTGCAGGCGATGTAAAAAACTATGAAAATAATTTGCCTTCTGAATACCGTAAAAACTTCGGTATGGATGCTAAAGTTGCGCTAACCTCCTCCCTTAACCTGGATCTTACCGTTAACCCAGATTTCTCACAGGTAGAAGTAGACAGGCAAGTAACGAACCTCAGTCGCTTCGAGTTATTTTTCCCAGAAAAAAGGCAGTTCTTCTTAGAGAACGCTGACCTTTTTGCCAATTTTGGATATGCTTCTATAAGGCCTTTTTTCTCCAGGAGGATCGGGCTCGGGGTACCTATTCGTTTTGGGGCGCGATTAAGTGGAAAGCTCAACAAGGATTGGAGAATAGGCGCAATGAATATGCAAACCGGCGGCGTGGATAATAGCGGGTTGCCCGCTCAAAACTTCACTGTAGCGTCTGTTCAGAGAAGGGTTTTTGCACGTTCAAATATCGCCTTCATTTTTATCAATAAAGAATCTACAAATTATCATCCCGCATTAGATTCGTCAAAGCCTACTTATTCCCAATACAACCGCAACCTGGGATTTGAATATAACCTTGCCTCCCAAAATAACCTATGGAATGGTAAAATGATGTACCTAAAGTCTTTTACTCCTGGTAAGAGCGGCGGTAACTTTGTGCAGGCGGGGCATTTGAAATACGCGGGGCGCAAAACGCTCTTATATTGGCAGCACGAATACGTTGGAAAAAATTATAATGCCGAAGTTGGTTATGTGCCGAGGCAGGGATATCTAAAGGTCAATCCGCAAGTGGGTTACAATTTCTTCCCTGGCGGTGGGCCGGTATTAAGTCATGGTCCGTTGCTGAATTATTTTGCATATTACAACACTGCCCTGCGTAAAACCGATGACGAGGCGTCGCTGAATTATTTATTTACGTTCAGAACACAGAGCACCTTCACCATTTTTGCCGCCTACGATTACGTGCAGTTGCTGCAACCTTTCGATCCTACCAATTTGGGCAACGACACTTTAGCCCGTGGCAGCGAACACCGGTGGAAAGCTTGGGGAACCACTTTTGTTTCAAAGCCTCAGAATGTTTTTACTTATGGGTTTTCCACGCTGTATGGAGGCTATTATGACAAGGGCACTCGCCTCAGCCTTACTTCTGATCTCGGCTACAGGTTTCAGCCTTACGTAAGTCTTGTACTTAGTACAAGTTACAATAAAATTAAGCTACCGCAGCCGTGGGGCGACCGAGCCTTTTGGTTGGTGGGTCCACGAATAGATGTGACAATGACCAATAAATTGTTCTTTACCGCTTTTGTCCAGTACAACAATCAGCAAAATAATATAAATCTCAATACGCGTTTTCAATGGCGATATAAGCCTGCTTCTGACATATTCTTCGTTTATACTGACAACTACCTGCCCAGTCCGTTTTCTGTACGCAACCGTTCACTCGTTTTAAAATGGACGTATTGGTGGAATTGGTAGGGTCTTCTGAACTGGAACACCTGAGATTGATACAATGTTCTTTTATCGGGGAGTTTCTTAGCGCTCCAATATGCGATCGATTTTAATTATTTATCTGTTATAAACTTCGACGAAAACTCCTTTGCAAAAGCATCTGTTGGCCGGATTTTGCTAGTGT
>JBDSBP010000327.1:0-25319 GCA_039921525.1 Chitinophagaceae bacterium
GATAGATACCGTTCCCCCTCGTGCCCATGGACCATGAGAGCCGTCATTATTTACCAGGGGTTTGGCCAGCGGAGAATAAAAGGAATTAAAATAAATCTTGCTTCCATCATCCGAATATGTTTCGAAAGTATAGGTACCGGGTGTTTTGATGTTGATATAACCTTCCCAAACAAACGCATACAGATCTACCTTGTCAGGAGTTTTCTGGTTCACATCAATATTCGGCGATACGCCGGTTTTGAATGGCGTTAACGCATTAAAATTGGGAAGCTCATCCCATAGTCCCTCGTAATAACGGTAATGAAGGCCATTTGTAACCTGTGTTGTAAAAGCAATTTCTTCGTTACTGAAGCTGGATGTATTCCCCGCCTCGTCGCGTGCTTTTACCGTAAAAGTATACGCCTTATTAGGATCCAGTTTATCAGCTGTGATAGCAGATTCGCCGGTGGTGTACTTTTTCACGCCATCTACATAAACGTCGTAATGGGTCACTGAATCATTGTCGGTGGCATCATCCCAGTCGAGATTAACGAAAGTGCGGCCGGTAAATAAAGGTTTCAAATGTAAAGGAGTTGTAGGGGCTATATTATCCTGGGATATTATAGCCGGGTTGGGCGACCATTCGGACCAAACTGAATACGAATATCTTTTAAACCTCACCCGGTAAGTTCCAAACTGCGAAGGGAATAACTCATTGGTTATGGCACCGGGTATATCAACATTGTCTTTCTGCCACTGGTATTGAAAAAAGCCGCCTGTAATGCCGAGTCGTGCAGTGATTACATCCGCAGAAATGAATTTGGTACGGTTATAATAAATCAGGGGATTAGCTTTATGAGCAGTTTGCCAGGCTGGAAGCAGGTAAGGCTGAACCCATTGGAATTCCCAGCTATTGTGTTCTACCATTGGGAATAAACTGTTCCTGATTTTTCCGCCTTTGGCAGCAAAACTATCCGTGAAATTTTGTACAACGGTGGGGTTCGGGTTTGCATCGGTACCGCCGGAAGCCACCCAGAAAGGGATATGAATAAAACTTTCCTTAGCCTGGTTTAAAATATCAATCAGTGCAGGAGAAGATGCAATAGTGGTGGAGGAGCGCTGGGGGAAAGTGATGCTATAGTACATTGCAGCATATCCTCCCATAGACAGACCCATAGAGATGATCCTGTCCGGATCTGTATTACAATATTTCTCCATGGAATCCAGCACATTATTAATCCGTGTCATATATGAATAATCCCATCCGATGACCTTTGCCTGCGGGTAAACTAAAAATGCATTAAATTGCCCTGAATCAATCATTTTCTCAAATCGCTCTGCACCCACTAACAACTGGTATTCATTGTCTGTGATGCCGGCAATTTCGCCGCCTCCGTGAAAAAATAAAATTACAGGATACTTTTTGGTATGGTCGGCCGGATCATAGCCTTTGGGAAACCTTATCCGCAAACTCATGTCGTTATAATAATAAGCCTTAAACTTATCGGTATTCCATGAAACACGCGGAGTGCGAACCCATTTAGCTATCGTATTATCGGGAGGTATAGCCGGAGGTTTGGCGGGGTCATTATTTACGATAACATCATTGGGATCAAAAATTCCGGGCTGGCAAAAGGCACTTGTAACATTGACCGCCACCAAAATAATTGTAGCAAGTAAAACTTTTTTCATAAAAGGGATTTTACATTGATTTCTAAAGGGCTTCCTTAGCTTATATATCCGTATTAGGGGTATAGTGTGGCATATTCAATGGGATTGAAATTGTGGTTAATTAAGAAATATCGAGGCAAACTGAAGCATGATTTCCTTGCATGGAAAGCTTTTCTAGAGGATATGCGACAAAACTATCGTAATTTTCGTAATTTAACAAGATCGCTTCTTCAAAAAGATGCAAAAATTGATTATTGCGTACTTCTACGGGTTTCATTTCGAAAAGCCTTATAGTTTATTCTTATCAATCATATAAAACGGTAGAAAACCCCAACCAGTTTTAATGAGTGCAGTTAAAGTGATTTTTTGCATTAGCCTCGTTATTATTTTTTATAGTTATTTTGGATATGGAATCCTGGTATTTTTCCTGGTAGGATGTAAAAAACTTTTTTTTAAACGCAAATTATTATCAGAAGATTCCTTTCAGCCATTAGTGGCCTTAATCATACCTGCCTACAATGAAGAAGATTTTATATCGGCAAAAATTAAAAACACCCTAGAGCTGGACTATCCTCGGCAAAAGCTTTCTGTAATTTTTGTTACCGATGGCTCAACAGATGGCACGCCGGGAATAATAAGAAAGTTTCCGTTTTTTACATTGCTACACATGCCGGAAAGAAAAGGAAAATTAGCTGCGATGAACCGGGCTATGGAGATAGTAACTGAACCGGTGGTGGTTTTTTGTGATGCGAATAATCTACTCAACAAGGAATGTATCAAAGAAATAGCAAAGCATTATGCTGATCCTTCGGTTGGCGGGGTAGCTGGAGAAAAAAAGATTTACGTCCAGGACAATAATACCCTTTCAAGTAGCGAGGGGCTTTATTGGCAATATGAATCGTTATTAAAAAAATTAGACTCTGAACTATACTCCGTAGTAGGCGCCGCCGGGGAATTGCTTTCCATCAGAACGAGTTTATATGAAGCCATCCCTGAAAATACCATTATAGAGGATTTCGTGCTGTCGCTACATGTGTGTTTGAAGGGATATATTATAAGATATGAACCCAACGCTTACGCAACGGAAACTTCTTCCCTTTCCGTAAAGGATGAGCAGGAAAGAAAAGTGCGGATCAGTGCGGGGGCTTTTCAGGCAATGGCAATGCTGAAGCCATTATTTAACGTGTTTCGTTATCCGATGCTTTCTTTTCAATTCATCTCTCACCGGGTTCTTCGCTGGACGTTAAGTCCGGTTTGCCTGATTCTTGTTTTTCTTTCCAATTCATTGCTGGTAATTTATTCGGAGAGCATATGGTTCAGGCTATTGTTCTTTTTGCAAATCACATTTTATGTGTTGGCGATTGCAGGTTGGAATTTAGCTGCCGGGAGAACAAAAAATAGATTACTGCAAATACCCTACTATTTTGTTTTTATGAATTTGGCTGTTTTTATGGGGTTATTTCGCATTATCACCAAAAAACAATCAGTGGTATGGCAAAAAGTAAACAGGCAGAAGATGGCATAAATACTCTGTTTAGGGTATAGGAAGCTTAGTATTTAAAATTGACCTTTACCGAAGCATTAATTTTTGATGGCTGCATGGGGGATTTTAGCAAGTATTATTTCACAACAAATATTTTTTATCAGAGTGTAGGTAAATTTGGTTTGTAGTTTTTTTTTACTATTTTTACCGTTGATGTGTAGTTAAATTTTTCCTTCGAGTCCATGAAAAATCAGGTTTATCAGAAAAGATTTAGTACGTATATATCTTATATATTACAGGGAATCTTTTAAACCCTCCAGTAACCTGATCTTATATTTCATATATCGTATATAGCATAAAATTATAGTATCTCCATTTTTGAAGGTAATCTATATAACAATATCTTCTGTGAGCCAGCCATTCCAATTGCAGCCTAATGAAAAATTAAGTTTAACAACTTAATAATTCTAAAAATGAAAAAGAAAATTTTAGCAGTTGATGATAGTAAAGCTATCAGGTTCCTTTTACAAACTGTATTTAGCAAAAATTACCAGGTAATAACTGCTTCTGACGGTTGTTCGGCAGTTAATTGGCTTACAAAAAGAAATTTACCCGATCTTATTATTGCTGATCCTAATCTGCCTGATATGAAAGATTGGGAATTAATTGAATATTTAGCAGCTAGTGGAATGTATGGTAATATTCCTGTTATGGTTTTATCAGCCTTCGATAAAAAAGAAACGCAGCAGAGATGTAAAGAATTTGGTGTACAACAATATTTTCTAAAACCGTTTAATCCGATCGATTTGGTTAAAACGGTGGATAATTTCACCTCTATTGGTAGGAAATTACATGAGAGTACTCTTTTGTGAATTGTAAGACGGTTGCATGTATGATTGATCGGCAGTTACCTTTACTTGTAACAAGCAAACTCATTAACTATTAAAAGTCTTACCTAGATGGATTCCGCCCTTTTACCAAAAAACCCCTCTGCTTTAAAAAAATACAAGCATTTTACCATCAATTCTCACCCGGAATCCAACACCGTAGCAGATGGTGAGATCGAATTTTTCTATATCGGAAAAAACACGGCTAAGATTAATTTTCTGGTTCAAACCTTCAAAAGCGGTTATGCGGCAGACAATGTACAGAAAGCCATTTCTATCCTGAATCGTATTGCTGATAAAGCCGTTATACCAGATTTTATTATCGTCGATCAGGCTATTGGCGAGCTTTCAATTCAGGAAATAAACCGGTTTATCACTGATAGCGTGGTTTTTTCCAGTATGCCTTTAGTGCTGGATGCTTCGGGATTAAGTAAAAACGATTTGGAAAAATACAGAACCCTTCATTCACTTGATGAGATTATTTTCCTGGCCGAAAACAGCAAGGAAAAATTGGTTTCGAAAATTGAATTTCTGAAAAAATTGAAAAGAAATAATTGCGGTATTGCAAAGTGGGAGATGTCTCAAAGAACTCCCCTGGACTTCCTCGAGTCAAAAAACCTCTTGAAAAGATTGTTCGATATAGTTATTTCGTTTCTTGTTATTACACTATTAAGCCCGGTATTTCTATTAATTGCCATTGCTATAAAACTGGAGTCAAAAGGGCCGGTATTATACGTTTCAAAAAGGGCGGGAAAAGGATATCGCATATTCAATTTCTATAAATTCCGTACGATGGTACTCGATGCAGATAAAAATGTGCAGCAGCTGTCTCATCTTAATCATTATAATGATCATAATGAAAACGGCCAGGTATTCTTTAAGGTTGTCAACGATTCAAGGATCACCAGGGTGGGAACTTTTCTGCGAAGTACCAGTATGGATGAACTACCCCAGTTTTTCAATGTTTTATCTGGAAAGATGTCATTAGTGGGAAACAGGCCCTTGCCATTATATGAGGCGGTTAAATTAACTACAGACGACTGGGCGGAAAGATTTATGGCTCCGGCAGGAATAACCGGGTTATGGCAAATTAAAAAAGGTGAGAAGGGAAGTATGTCTATGGAAGAAAGAATTAACCTTGATATTGCCTATTCTCAAAGATATAATTTTATGTACGATCTTTGGATAATGGCCAATACGCCCTTGGCATTAATTCAAAAATCAAATACATAAGCTGGGCTAACGGAGTTTCAAAATTAATATCGTGTTGACATAACAGGAGCCCCTGGTTCAATTATTACTTTAAATTATAATCAAACCCCGGTATCCTGCGAATTTATTGAATCCACTCGAGCCCTTGCCTACACAAACTACGAAATATTGGTAGGCGATATGGCTTCGGATGTTGATCCAACTCCCGATATTATTGCCGGTATTATTAAGCAAAAAGAACCTTGGGTTTGCAGCAGGTGATAATTGGGGTATACGCCAGGCCAAGGTTGAATTTATATTCCTTGTAAACAATGCCACAGGACTTACGCCTGACCTCATCCATTTATTGTTACAACCGTTTTATAGCCATTCGGCAATAGCTATAACATGAAAGCTGAACCATTCCAGCAGGTTCCGGTATAAAACCCATACTATTGCCTAATAATATTTTTTATTGGTTTACGTTTGCATGAAATGATTCAGTTTATACTTCAACTGGTATTTTTAATCGTTTACGTTTACCTGGCGGTAAGTACATGTTATCTGCTGGTGCTTGCGTTATTCGGAAAAAGGTTAACCAGTTTTCAATATACTGCTCATTATCTTTCAAAAAAAAAAATAGCCGTATTAATTCCGGCTTATAAAGAAGATTCTATCATTTTTGACACAGCCAAAAAAGCCTGTCGGCATAATTATCCTGGTTCTTTCCAGGTAATTGTTATTGCTGATTCACTAAAAAAACAAACAATTGAAAAATTGCGGAGCCTGCCGGTTCAGGTAATTGAAGTTTGGTTTGAGGTTAGTACAAAAGCCAAATCAATACATGCCGCACTCAGGCACATAAAAAATGAAGGCGTTGACATTGTTGTTTTGCTGGATGCAGATAATGTGATGGAAGATAACTGTTTAGAAATAATAAATGGTTCATTTCATAACGGTTGCAAAGCAGTTCAATGCCACCGCATAGCAAAAAATGAAGATACGCCCATTGCCTTACTGGGTGCTATCAGCGAAGCCATCAATATTAATCTTTTCAGAAGGGGACCGACAGCATTGGGACTTTCTGCCGCACCGCTTGGTTCCGGAATGGCTTTTGAATTCGGCCTCATCAACCAAATATTTGAAGCTGCTGACATTCTGGAGAATCCGGCAGAAGACAGGGAAATAGAAATTCAACTTATGAAACGGAAAATACGTTTTGAATTTTTAAACGATGCGTATGTATATGATGAAAAGGTTACCGACGCAGGCGCCTTTGAGACGCAACGTGTCCGGTGGCTGGAAGCACAAGTAAACCATATTCGCAGATTCTATAAACCCGATCTGAAAAATACTCCTAAAACGCCGCTTTATTATCATATTTTCTTTCAAAATTTTTTATTACCACGCGTGTTATACATTTTTGCCGCTTGTTGTGTCATTTTTGTATTATTAACACAAGTGATTTTTGATTTTTCCCTGATATATCCTGGTAATGGCTGGTGGATAGGCTGGATGGCGAGCTATTTTCTAGTATTGTTGTTTTCCATCCCATTTAAATTTTACACATTTAAGACATTAAGGGCCATTGCATTCATCCCGGTTTTGATTATATCCATGTTGAAGGCAATGTTAAAAATGAAAAAAAATCGTAAAGAATTTCTACATACCTCAAAAACCTTCCATGCTAAATAATAATAATTCCATAATAGCCTTACCGATTTCTATACACAGATTTGCGAAATGTATTTTGACTATTATTGTAAATCATTTCTTCTATATTTACAGCTTTGATGGCCAGAAACCAGGGAAACTCACTCTGAAACATTTTTATATTAACGCATAAACTTGAAAAAATCTTTACTATTATTTTTAGTAATTGGCCCTTTGATAACTTTCGCTCAGCTTACACCTAAATCAATTAATACTGGCAAAGAAGGGGTCATTGGATTCTATGAATTCAAACCTGGCGGGTACAATCCCGACAGTACCTATCTTTATCCCTTGATTATTTTCCTGCATGGCATAGGAGAAAGAGGCAACGGAACTACTGAACTGCATATGGCCTTAAACTCTTCTTTTCCCAAATACCTGGTTAAAGGAGCCACCATGAAATTTACGATACGAGGAAGGCAACATGCCTTCCTCGTATTAATGCCGCAGATGTCAAAGGATTATGTAAACTGGCAAAACTTTTATGTAGATGCCATGATTGAATACGCCAGGAAGAATCTTAAAATAGACACCAATCGCATTTTTCTTACTGGTTGGAGTTTAGGAGGAGGTGGCGCCTGGAAGTATGCCACCGCCTCGGTAGAAAATGCCAGAAAAGTGGCAGGTATCATACCCGTTTCACCGGCACCCGACTATACTGACCTTTGCAATCTTGCCCGCGGAAAGGTGGCTGTTTGGGTTCATCATGCCCGGGACGATGCTTCAATTCCACTGCACTATTCCGAAGATGCCATTACTGGCATTAATGCCTGTTCCCCGGATATCCCTCCATTAATAACCTATTATCCCTCAGGCGGTCATCCATACGTTGCAGAATGGGCTTACGATACACTCAATAAAATTGAATATCCTAATTTGTACCAGTGGATGATTGGCACTTCCCGCGCTAATAGCCTTGCTACCAACCAGGATCCTTTCGCAAATGCCGGAAATGATACCCTTGTCATTTTACCATCCACCAGCGCAACATTAAAAGGGGATGCCTCTTTTGATCCCAATGATGTAATCATTCAGTATAAATGGACGGTTATTTCCGGCCCGTCTTCGCCGGAACTGAAAATTTTAAAACCCGATTTTCCAGTTACCGGTGTTTCAGGCCTTGAACCCGGAAATTATACGTTCAGGCTTACTGTTAAAGACGAGTTCGGCGTAAGCAAATCAGATAATATTAATATTGAGGTAATGCTACCCCTGGGTGGAATGAACGCAACACCCGTTGTTAACGCGGGCCAGGATGTAATCATTCGCGAAGCGAACTATCACTTAAAGGGAAGCGGGCGCGATTATGATGGAACTATTAAGAGCTTTCATTGGCGCCAGGTGTCGGGCCCGGTAACCATTACTGTAGAAGAAAATGGTAAAATGGCCAATTTATGGGGAATAACGCAGAAAGGAACGTATGGTATTGAATTATCAGCCTGTGATAATCATAATCCTTGCGGAATAGGTAGAGATACCGTGTTTATAACCCGGAATGTGCCGATGCCAGTGTATTTTAATTATTGGTCCAAAGAAAACCCGGCAATTAGAAACCCGGACGTTCACCGCTATGGCTTATTGGTAGTTTTTATATTGTTTTTCTCTGTTCCGGCATTGATATTCAATAGTTTTACTATTAGAAATTTTAAAGATAAGAGACTTCATAGCCATTAATTAAAATGCCGGCTTTTGCTAATTTCACACATTTTTTATATTTTTACCGCTCTAACGCATTTCCTATGCATATGATGAAAATTTTAATCTATTTTCCTGGAAACCGGATAATAGGCTGCATCGTAGCACCAAAAAAATTCTAGAATAATCTGCCCATTTAGATATTTGCTTCCATAGAATTATTTTCTTAGACAAGGAGATAATAACAACTGGTGATTATGGCTTATTATTTGAAAGCATTTCAGTCTCTATAAATGTAAATATTTGCGTATAAATACTTTTTGGGGGGATATATCGTTTTAAGAGATTAATTTTAAAATTTATTATGATTAAAAATTTACGTGCAAACAAGTTCCTTACTTTACTCTCTTTCCTGATGCTAACATTGTTTTTAGCATCTTCCTGCATCGATAGCAAAAAAGCTACTTATTTTAATAATTTAGGGAATACCGTAATAGATTCTTCCGTAGCAGATCTTGAACCTGTGGTCCAAAAAAGCGATTTGCTGGCTATTTATGTTAGTAGTGCCAATGCAGAGGCGTCCTCGATGTTTAATAACCCCAACATGCCGGCATCTACATCAAATACTTCAAATGGTACTATCTCCCAATCTATTGGCTACCTGGTGGCACAGGACGGTAATATTCAATTTCCTGTGCTGGGCAAGATAGCCGCAGCCGGGTTAACCAAAAAACAATTAAACGATAAAATAGTAAGTGGGTTGGTAGACAAAAAGTTGCTTGTAGACCCAATAGTAAATATTAGTTTTTTGAACTACCGGGTAACCGTTTTAGGAGAAGTTGGAAGACCCACCGTTATTACAGTAGCTAACGAAAAAATTTCGCTGCTGGAGGCACTGGGGTTAGCCGGTGATCTTACTATTTACGCAAAGCGCGATAATGTATTATTAATAAGAGAAGAAGGCGGCAAAAAAATAATCAGAAGAATTAATCTAAACACTAACGAAATATTCACATCTCCTTACTATTACCTCAAAACGAATGATGTAGTTTATGTAGAGCCAAATAAATCAAAGGTAGCCAACAGCAGTCGCGCACAGACTTTGTTACCTATTATATTGAGTGCCATATCATTGGCAGCGATTATTGTTTCATATTACCGGTAAATTTCAGAATGTAGGAATGCAGTCACCTCAAAAAAATATCCAGGATTCAAATCAAAGTAGCGGATTTAACCAAATTATCTCCCGATATATCCCTTATTGGCCCCTGTTCCTGATCCTTCTTATTGTTTGCCTGGGATGCGCAAAGTTATATCTAAGATATACTGTTCCAATCTTTGAATCTACAGCCACCATCCTCTTAAAAGATGAAAGCAAAGGACTTGAAAATACAGAAGTGCTTGAATCATTAAATATTTTCGGCTCTAAAAAGATTGTTGAAAATGAAATTGAAGTGATAAGATCGAGAACTGTAATGAAGAATGTGGTAAAAAGTCTTGGCCTTTATGCACCGGTGTACATAGATGGGAAAATAAATGATGTATCTGCATATACCTCTAGTCCCGTAAAACTAATTTTAAAAAAACCGGATTCTTTAATTGAACAGGATAAAATATATTTCAATTACGATGCAGACATGAAACAGGTGACTATCGAAGGAAAACCATATATTTTAAATCAATGGATAGATTCGAAATGGGGTATGATAAAATTTATTCTTAACGATCGGTACTTGGAACCGGCGGTTAAAAAACCTTTGTTTTTTTACCTGGTGGATGTAAAGAAAATAGCCAACGGCCTGGTGAGTGGTTTAGATGCGAGTCCTGCAAGTAAATTATCTACTATCATCAATTTAACCTATTACGATGAAGTGCCGCAACGGGGCGAAGATATTCTGAATGAAGTTATTTCCGTGTATAATTCGGTGGCTATTGATGATAAAAACAAGTTCGCGGCAAATGCATTGTCTTTTGTATCAGAAAGATTGAAATATGTGGTGTCTGAACTTGATTCTGTTGAATCAGCTATTCAAAAATTCAAAGCGAATAAAGGCATTGTAGATATCGGCGAACAGGGGAAATTATTTTTACAAAGCGTTGAAACAAATGATCAAAAAGTAAGCGGAATCAGCGTACAACTTTCAATTTTAGACGAGGTAGAAAAATATGTGTTGGGTAAGGATAATACTTCGGGAATAGTACCGTCTACAGCAGGATTAACAGATGGGTTATTATCGTCGTTGCTGATGAAGCTGAATGAAACGGAACTGCAATACGAGCGTTTGAGAAAAACAACCGGGGAGAATAATTCGGTTATACAGTCTTTAAAAGACCAGATTGAAAAACTAAAACCCAGCATACTGGAAAATATTCGTAGTCAGCGCGATAATCTTTTAGCCAGTAAATCAAATCTTAGCAGCACAAGTGAGCGGTATACGTCCATGCTCCGGGATATTCCACAGAAAGAGCGGGAATTAATTGAAATAAGCCGATCGCAAGCCATTAAAAATGGCATTTACTCATTTTTGCTGCAAAAAAGAGAGGAAGCTGCTTTATCATTCGCTTCTACGGTTCCTGATAGCAGGCTGGTAGATCGTGCGGAGTCTGGCACCGTGCCTGTTAGCCCGAAAAAAAATATGATTTATGGAATTGCTTTCCTGCTGGCATTGAGTATACCGGTTGGGTATGTTTCATTAAAAGATCTTGTTAATAAAAAGATAGTCTTTCGTAACGAAATTTCCGACCTGCTCAGCTATCCTATAATCGGCGAAATTGTTAATAAAAGTTCGAAACAAGATATAGTAATTGGTGAAGGCGACAGAAGTTTCATCGCCGAACAATTCAGGCAAATCAGAACTTCTCTCTCATTCCTCGGCATTGGTGCCACTAAAAAGAAAGTTTTGATTACTTCATCTATTTCAGGTGAAGGCAAAACCTTTGTGGCCGCTAATCTTGCATTAAGTTTAGCATTAACGGAAAAGAAAGTGATTTTGCTAGAACTGGATTTAAGGAAACCGAGATTGGGCCTGATATTTAACAACAAGAGTCAGCTGGGCATTTCTGATTTTTTAAGAGGAAGGGCCAGCAAGGAACAAATAATTCACCGAACCGGCGAGAATGAAAACCTGTTTTTAATTTCCAGTGGCAACGAAGTTTCAAATCCCTCCGAATTACTATTAAACGGAAGGTTAGATGAGTTGCTGGTATACCTGGAAGAAAAATACGATTATATAATTATGGAATCGGGACCGGTGAATGCAGTAACCGATCCATTAATCGTTTCCAATTTATGTGACGCTACTTTATTTGTGATACGTCATAATTATACACCAAGGGAACAAATAATGGTACTGAAAGACCATTTAAAGGTGAGGGAGTTAAAAAATGCCGCGGTCATATTCAATGGAGTAAATACGATGGGTTCAAGCAAATATGGCGCAGCATACGGATATTTTGAGAAAAAGGGGAAACAAAGAGAGAAAGTATAACACTGTAGAAGCAGTTGTAGGTGATTTATTTTTCGTGCTTTTCGATAAACAACTCAATAGTTATGTGACTGGGTTAGCGAAGCTTTTCAACATCTATGATTAATATTTTAACGTGTTAAATAATTAAACGATGATTAAAGATAAAATGTGGTATGCAGTTTATACCAAACCTCGTTGGGAAAAGAAAGTTGCAAGTTTACTAGCACGCAAACAAATTGAAAATTACTGTCCTTTAAATAAAGTCCAGAGGCAATGGAGTGATCGTAAAAAAATTGTTTTGGAACCCTTGTTTCAGTCGTATGTTTTTGTGAATATTTCGATCAAAGAACAGTTATTAGTAAGAGAAACAAGCGGTGTTTTGAATTTTGTATATTGGTTGCAAAAACCTGCTGTTATCCGCGACGAAGAGATTAATGTTATCAAAAAGTTTCTTAATGAATACCATCATGTTCAACTCGAAAAAGCAACGGTTAGCCTGAACGATAAAGTTCGGATAATTGGCGGACCCCTGATGATGAGGGAAGGAAATGTGCTGGAGGTAAAAAATAAAACCGTAAAAGTACTACTGCCATCTATGGGTTATGCTTTAATAGCTGAAATAGAAAAAATAAATCTCGAAAAAGTTTCAAAAACTGTTGATGGAAGCCAGGTAATCGTATTTTAAAAAGTAGTTGTATCTAAATTCAACAGATTGTTACAGCGCAATGCCAGGTAAAAGTTTTTCTTAACACTTTTAGAATCCGCCTGCCTTAATCTCAAATCCTAAATGATTTCTTTTGTAAAAACCTTAAAGCAAAGTTTTTTTAAGGTAGGGCATGAGCGCTCCATGAAGGTCAGGAAAAATGTAACTATTTCTTTCCTGATCAAAGGTGCCAGCATACCGATCTCGTTGCTTTTAATACCCATGACGATTAATTATATTAATCCGGTTCAGTATGGTATTTGGCTTACCGTTAGTTCTATCATTGGCTGGATGAATTTCTTTGATATCGGCTTGGGAAACGGGCTTAAAAATAAATTAGCTCATTCCTATGCACTGAACCAGCCAGAGGAAATGAATAAATATGTAAGTACTACATATGCTGTAATGAGTATTATTGCGGCGGTTTTTTTTGTGGGATTTTATAGTGCTAGTTTTTTCTTCGACTGGAACAAGATACTGAATATTCCACCCAGCTTAACGTTCAATGTAAGACCCGTAATTATTGTAGTACTGTTTTGCTTCAGCATCCAGTTTGTTATTCTGATTCTAAATACTTTATTAACAGCCACACACCAGCCTTCCAAATCATCTGTTATTACCTTTATCGGACAGCTGGCAACTTTAGTTATCATTTTTTTACTTACCAGGTACGTTCCTGCAAACCTCACGATACTCGTTATAGTTTTGGCAGGTACTCCAATACTGGTAATGTTTTTTTCAGGGCTGTACCTCTTCAAAACAGATCTCAAGGCCCTTTCACCCAAATTCAGTAATGTTGATTTCAGGTTTGCAAAGAGCTTATTGAATACCGGAGGAATATTTTTTTTTATACAACTGGGGGCTTTGATTCTTTTTCAAACTGACAATATTATCATTACCAGGATATTAGGCCCGCAATCTGTTACAACCTTTAATGTATCTTATAAACTGTTTTCTATACTTGTGATGGCTTTTAATATTATTGTTACACCTTTCTGGAGTGCGTTTACAGATGCTTACGCGAAAAAAGATTTTGACTGGATAAAGTCTAGCATAAAAAGGATGCGGCAACTTTGGATGGTACTTTCTGTAGTTGCTTTAATCCTTTTTTTTATATCCCATTGGGTATATAAATTGTGGATTGGTGATGCGGTGATCATACCTGTTTCCCTTTCATTGGCAATGGCATTTTATGTGATTGCCTACATGTGGCAAACCTTGCATGTATATTTACTGAATGGTGTTGGAAAGGTAAGGCTTCAATTATATCTTGTTCTCTGCAGCTCACTGGTAAATATTCCTTTAGCAGTTTTTCTAGGAAGGAAATTTGGTTTAGTGGGGATAATCAGTGCAAGTACTTTTTTATTTATAATAATGGGCATTATTTTCTCTATACAATGCGAAAGAATAATAAATCAAAAAGCTAATGGAATTTGGGGAAAATAAAAAAAAGACCATAATAAAGCTGAAAAGCAGGCGGGCATAAGCTTTTTAATTTCCCGCGGCGTTATTTCTTGGTAAATTGTGTTATAGTATATTTGTATAAATCCTATAATCGAAAAGTGTATGTCTTTACTAAGTAAAATAAGTTCCAAATTTTATGATCTGATCCTGCCCAGTAAAAACATATTGATCAATTGCACTATTTCTCCAAAAGCAAAATTATATGAACCATACGGACTTGCCGATTCAACGGTTGGGGACGGAACCTATATTTCCGCCAATTGTATGATCTCGATGACCACTATTGAAAAATATTGTTCCATTGGGCCCGCTCTTCATTGCGGATGGGGAGTGCATCCATTGGATGGAGTATCAACTTCTCCCATGTTTTATTCCACACAAAAACAAAATGGAAGAACATTAGTGTCTGTTAACAGGTTTGAAGAAAGAAAAAGGATTGTAATAGGTAACGATGTTTTTATTGGCAGAAATGTTATTATCCTGGATGGTGTAACAATCGGGGATGGCGCGGTTATAGGTGCAGGGGCAATTGTTAGCAAAAATATTCCTCCCTATGCCATCGCAGTTGGCAATCCCATAAAGGTTGTAAAATACAGGTTTTCCCAGGAAGTAATTGATCAATTATTAGAATTGCAATGGTGGAACAAAGACGATAGCACTTTACAAAAAGTAGCTGACTATTGCTTCGATATGCCATCATTTTTAGAAGAAATGAAAAAGACCTAATTATTGCTGAGTGCACGCGTCTATCTTTTTAATGTAATCAGCATCACAACTCTCCTTATTTGATAGCAATAGCCATTTATACTTTCATCAGTTTATATATGGGTAGGAAGAACCCAATATTCTACCTGATATTACCACTCGCACTTCAGCAGGGAGAGGCCGCGTTCATAAATCAATACATAGCAATTGGAGGGAAATACCTGCTATCGCCTTATGTTACTATTTTTATTGATGTATTATTTTTTTTGATGATAGGGATCGCCGTTGTACTTATGAAAGTACGTTATAAAAAAGTGCCTTGGATTGGAACAACCGTTATTGCCTTTTTTTTGGCCTATGTTTTCTTTTTGTGGCTTAGATCATTTTTAGATTATACCAACGTAAGCGAGGTTTTTCTTACCGGCAGGCAATTTATGTATATCTCGCTCAGTTATTTTTTGTGGGTAGCCATTTTTGAGTCTGTAACGAGGGAGCAATATGAAGCGCTTATAAAACTGATGTTTTATGTTACCCCTATTTCTACTGTCATTTATATTTTAAACTCAAGCAGGATATTTAATTTTTATGATGCTTCGTTGATCTACCTGGAAGTTGATTATGGAACTGAGTCTTTCCTGAGAGATTTCAAAACAATTCCTCTTTGGCTTATACCGATATTGGTTTTGTCTATCCAATCACTGTTAACCACTACCATTAAAATACCGAGGAATTTAATAATTGCAAACATCCTGGTATTACCAATGGGTATCCTGTTTACTTTTACCCGTTCCTTTCTTTTTATCGTGATGATACAAGTTGCATTTCTTATGGTGATGTATGGCTCAAAACTTAGTGGTAAAATTTTCCGGAACCTTATTTTGTTTGCAGGATTTATTTCCTTATCGCTTGTGGTGGTTCAAAAGGTATTTCCCAGCCAGGCTAATTATTTTTCTGAAAGACTTCTTTCCGCAAAAAAAGAAGGTAAAAGCGAGCAGAACGTAGACATCCGCATTGAATATGTTAAGGAAGCCAGCAAGATTGTGAATAAAACAAACCCGTTTCTTGGAGCAGGAATGAACAGGAAATATTATATGAAAATGAATGCCATCGGTGCATGGATTGCAGATTCAACTACTCCCGTTTTTTTAATGCACACCGGTTGGATAGGTGTTTTAATGATTTTCGGGATAGTATTTATATTTTTTGTAGACAGCTTTCTTACGTTTATAAAAACAAAAGACTGGCTTACCGGTTATTTAAGTGCGTATTTCCTGGCTCTCCTGATCAGTTCGCAAATAATGGGAGAAGCCTTGTCTGGAAACGCGTGGACGCTTATGAATTTTGCACTGTATTCGGTGATAAAATTTAGTAGGTGGAAACCTTCACAGGAAATGGTCGCAACGGAAGCTTGACCCTTCGTTCATTGGTCATCAGAACTTTTCACTCTATAATAATCTTTATATGGGCACATTCAAATACAAACAATGAATTCAAAATGAATATCGCTTTTGTGTCTACTTATGACGCCCACAATGTAAGTAATTGGTCAGGCTTAGGGTATTACATTAGCAAATCCCTGGAAGACAATGGTAACAATTTACAATATTTAGGAAATTTACCAAGAAAGATTACACTGATGAATTTTCTGAAGAAAGTGTATTATACGAAGATTCAGGGAAAACAATTTTTACTGGAGAGAACGGTAGCCATGTCTAAAGGATATTCAGCCGTAGTGGCCAACAGGCTTTCCACTACTAAGGCTGATTGCGTATTTTCACCGGGTACTCTTCCCGTTGCCTACCTGAAAACAGATTTGCCAAAGGTTATATTCACAGACGCTACTTTTGCCTGTCTCCTGAATTATTATGAACCGTCTTCTGGTTTATCTTCAGATTTGATACGCCAGGGTCATGAAATAGAAAAACAATGTTTGGAGAGTTGCTCTTTAGCAATCTATTCATCTGAATGGGCCGCCCAGTCTGCAATTCAATATTATGGCATCTCGCCTTCTAAAGTAAAGGTTGTGCCTTTTGGAGCGAACTTTAACGAAGAATATTCAGAAGCAGAAGTCCATGACTTTGTTTTAAAAAGAGATAACCATGTTCTCAAGATTTTATTTAACGGAGTTAATTTTAAAAGGAAAGGCGGAGAACTTGTTTTTGCAGCAGTTAAAGAAATGGAAAAAAGGGGGATGAAGGTTGAACTGCATATGGTTGGTATTCCAGTTCTGCCAATCAAAGAGGTTCCTCATTTTGTTGTCAATCATGGGTTTCTAAACAAAGCGGTGCTGGAGGAAAGAGCACTTCTTAAAAGCTTATATCAAACCTGCCATTTCCTGTTTTTACCTTCTAAAGCAGAGGCTTTTGGTTGTGTTTTTTGTGAGGCCAGTTCGTACGGAATGCCTTCTATTACACGAGAAACGGGGGGTGTTTCCTCTGCCATAACGAACGGGGTTAACGGCTTTGTGCTGGGTGAGTCTGCTACCACCAATGATTATGTTGACCTGATTTGCAACTATTTTCTTGACAGGAGAAAATATAATGATCTGGCATTTTCTTCTTTTAATGAATATAAAAGCAGGTTGAATTGGAAAAGCACCGGAGCATCGCTAATAGAACTAATAAAGCAATTATAATTTTTTTTTATATAAATGAATTCAAAAATTTAATATTCCTTATTTAATGTGTCGCATTACTGTAATTACTTCTCTTTTTAATTGTCAGGTATATCTTAACGGTTATTTTGCGGCCGTTGAACAAATTAAAAATCAGGAGGAAATTGAAATAGTACTTATTCATAATGCTCCCCAGGAAGGCGAACTATCTATTATAAACAAATTTCTGCCCAGGTTTCCTTTCGTAAAACATATAGTAGTGGAGAGAGAAGGGTTATATGCAACCTGGAACAGGGGCATAAAAATGGCAAAGGGAAAATACATTACCACCTGGAACGTAGACGATGTTCGTCTTCCGCATTCACTAAGTAACCAGGCCGATGCGCTGGATGCAAATGCTAATGCTGTTTTATCTTATGGTGATTTTAAAATAGTAGACAGGTACGGCAGCACAGAAGGGAAAAGCGTTTCTGAACCCGAATTTGATTCAAAAAATCGCACATTTTACAGGCAACATCATATTGGCTGTTTCCCGATGTGGCGTAAAGTAATTCATGATGAAGTAGGGTATTTTGATGAACAATTCAGGTTAGTAGCAGATCTTGACTTCCAGATTCGGGTAGCGAAGAAATATGATATGGTAAAAGTGAGCCAGCAGTTAGGATATTACCTGGAAGGAACTTCGGCTAACCTTAGTAGTAATTTCTCTATACAGGATGAAGAACAAACCGTTCTACACATGAGATACGGAAACTTCAACCTGATCTACCTGACGCATGTTATCAACGGGTTGAAAAACTTTAAAATATTTACTTTTAAATGGTTTGGTAATTATCATCGAATGAGCGAATGGACCGTTGAAAGTAAATTCTCATATATCTCTAGATTTCCAATGATTATTTTTTCCGTAGTAAAATGGCCCCGTCACCTGGCAAGAAAATATTTAAAAAAGCAATTGAGTAAAAAGGAGTCGATATCAGCAACCTGTTCAATTTTCGTTTAGCTTCACCAGGAAACTTTTCATTAATAATCGTTTATACAGAACAACGTCAGAAATTTTTTTGCCTGCCATATTGATGTGTTATTTTCCAAATGAATTTTCAATAGATGATAAGTATAATTGTTCCCACATATAACCGGTTAACTTCATTAAAGCGATGTGTTGAAAGCATTATTCTCCAGCAATACGAAGGGTTAGAGCTTATTATTATAGATGATTTTTCAAAAGATGGTACTGTTGAATATTTAAAAGAACTATCTGCCGAGAACTCTTTCATAAAAGTTTTGTTTAATAAAGAAAACTTTGGTGTTAATTATTCAAGGAATCGCGGAATAGAAATTGCTTCGAAAAAATTTATTTTATTTTTAGATAGCGATGACGCATTAACTAGCGGAAGCCTGATTAAAGTTTTGGATACAATTAAGGCTAATTCTTCAACAAAGCATTTTTTGTTTATCGTATCAGACCGGTCAGAGGAATTTATAAATGCGGATAAGACCAGGTTAGTGAAATATGAAGACTGGTTAACTAATGAAATTTATGGAGATTTTACACACGTAGTGTTGGCCGAAATAATGAAAAGATATTTATTTTTTGAAGAATTCAGAATGTTTGAACATTTAAATTGGTTGAGAGCTAAAAAAGAAACGGCTCCCCAATTACTGGTAAACATAATTGTGGCGCAACGGGAAAGAGACAGATCCGATAGCCTTTCAACGAATTCAAAGTTGCAAAGTGGCGAAGTCATTAATACAAAATTTGAATCGGAGAAAATGTATTACTCACTTTATCATGAGGATTTGAAACTTTATGACCCTCAGTCTTTGAAATTTAAGCTGATTTACACAATTTTGCTCGGAGTTGCAAGCAACAAAAAACGCGAATGCAGGTCGTTAATTAATTACGCCGCAGAGTGGCCCATAAAAGCGCTGGGTAATCTGGCTATGCTGCTGCCTCCTTCTTTAATTCAATCCGGCATCATTCGTTATTCAAAAATGAAGTCCCATTGAAAGTAATAATTTAATCTGCTAATTATCCTTGCAATGGGTTTATGAATGTAACCCAGTTATCTTGTTTGCTTGCTAAAATTTAAGCCGGATAGAGTTTAGTATCCAATAGAATCTCAACAATAAACGTTGCCATAAGAAATAAGTATCAATTAAATGTCGTATACAGACTATTTGGCTGTATAAAACCGTTTAATTAACAGAAAGGAGTATGATTTGAGATTGATTTTGAAATAGCCGTATGAAGCAGTTTTAATAGGAATAACTGCTAATAAGGAAATAAGCAGTGAGTGGTATTTCTTAAAAAGAATTAATAAAACATTACAGTGCAACGATTAAAAATAGTTCAATGTCTATTCACGTTCGAGATGGGCGGAGCGCAGGTACTTGCGTTAGAACTATTAAATGAAATGTGCAAAGAACATGATGTTTTTTTGATCGTCATCAACAATGCCTATAATAAAAATCTGCTAAAGTTATTGGATAAAAGAGTGCAGCTTCATTTTATTAACAGGAAGGAAGGTACGCGTAACCCCATTCCGATAATAAAATTTAACCTGCTCCTATATAAAATAAATCCGGATATCATTCATTGTCATGAACCCAATGTGGCTAAAATAATCAAATACAGGAATGCTAAAACGCTTTACACTATTCATGATGTTGGCATTGCCACGTCATATTATCATATGTTCGATATGCTTGTAGCAATTTCTAATGCGGTTTTTAATGATGTACGTTCAGGAAGTCATCTTCCGGTAAAGATTGTACATAATGGCATTCCTATGGATTTATTCAACATACGCACTAGGTATGCCTTGGTAAAGGGTCAGCCAGTTAAACTGGTGCAGTTGAGCCGGCTGATGCATGAAAAGAAAGGTCAGGACATTTTGCTACGCGCATTAAGTAAAGTGCTTAACGAATATGGCTTTAGAGACCTAACGCTCGATTTTATTGGCAGCGGTCATTCATATGATTATTTAGTAAAACTTACTAAGGAATTGGGATTGGAAAATCACGTTAATTTTATCGGGGAAAAGGACAGGGACTGGTTATTTTCCAACCTGTCCCAATATCATCTCCTCATTCAACCATCCAGATATGAAGGTTTCGGACTTACGATTTTAGAAGGTTTTGCCGCCGGACTGCCAGTTCTTGCTTCTAATATTGATGGCCCTGCTGAAGTGATAAAAAACCTGCCGGCAGGATTTTTATTCGAAAATGAAAATATTGACGGATGCTCCAAAAAACTTATGTCGATATTCAAAATTTATGAAAATGATGAAATGGGTGAGTTGATGAATAGTACAATTCCGATCATCAAACAAAAATATTCAATGAAAACGTGTGTAAAAGATTATTTGGAGGAGTATTATCAGCTAATTGGAGTTACTAGCAGGGAGTTAAACATAATTTGAAGCCTGGCTATCAGCATTTAGCTATCGGGAGGAAAGATATAACAGGTTGACCTGCTGATAGCCGATAGCTGAAGGCTGATAACCAAAGCATCATTTTAAAGTTGGCATAACAGGAGTAGAACGGTATCTCAACTAATATAACATTCGTATTGCTAAAGAAAATAGGTAAGAATACTATTTCAGATAAATAATAATAGTAAAATGAATTTTTTTCAATTCATATTTCAAGACTGGAAAATAAACAAAGGTAATCTTAAAGGAAGGATTATACTATTGCTTTTCAGAACTGCGAATATTTGTAATAAAAAAAAGATCTATTATTACCTGGGAATTCCGTATTTAATATTTTATAGAATCCTTGTTGAATGGTTTTTTAGCATTGAAATACCCTGGACAATTAAAGCAGGAAAAAACCTGAGTCTATTCCATGGCCAGGCACTGGTATTGAACGGCGATGTTGTTTTAGGCGAGAATTGTACAGTCAGGCATTGCACAACCATAGGAAATAAAATGCTGTCGGATGGCAGATTTAGCTCATCACCCGTTATTGGTAATAATGTGGATATCGGCAGTAATGTCTGTATAATTGGAGACATATTTATTAAGGACAATGTGAAGATCGGATGCGGGGCAGTAGTAACAAAGGATGTGTCAGGGAATTGCATCGTTGTGGGAAACCCGGCCATTGAGAAAAAAAAATTGCACGATAGTTTTACCGAAGCTAAGCAGGGTTTAATGGAAAGACTATGACGAGATTATTATTACGCTATAAAAATTTCAACGGAGGTAACCAGCCTGTTCCTATGGATAAGAGAAGAATATTGATTACCAGCCCTAGTCTGAATGTGGCTGAAAATGTGAGCGGAATTTCATCGTTGGTTGCTGATATTATAAATTTTAGCAAGAATAAATTTGTTCATCTTCAGTTAGGGAGCAAAGATAAAACAAAGCAGAAAAATTTGAGGTGGGCTTTCAACCAGTTAAGCGTTTTATCTCATATTCTTTATACTACCGTATTTAAACGATACGATATAGTTCATTTAAATGTTGGATTGGAAAAGCCTTCTATCATACGCGATTCCATGGTTTTCTTTATAGTTAAAGGGCTCTTCGGAAAAAAGGTTATTTTGCATATACATGGCGGTTATTTTTTAATGAACGAGGCGAAAAGCAAGTTGATCGCCTATTTATTAAAAAAGATTTTCACCAAAGCCGAAGCCATCGTTGTACTCAGCGATCTCGAAAAACAGGTTCTGGAGAAAAGATATGGCAACCTGTCTTTTCATGCCTTTCCTAACGCCGTAGACACATCTTCCATGAATGGATTGAGCAAACGGCGAGTAAGTGATAAATTGAGATTTATTTTTATGGGTCGCATTCATACTTCAAAAGGTATTTATACAATCAGCGAAAGTCTGCAATACCTTTCAAAATATTTTGACCGTTTTACTTTGAATATTTATGGTGCCGGATTTGAACTGGAGGAATGGATTGCTTCTCTTGAAACGCATAAAGGTTTGCAATACACGTATTACGGCGTAGTTGGGGGAAAAGATAAATGGGACGCTCTTAATAATTCAGACGTTTTTTTATTGCCATCCCTTCATAGTGAAGGAATGCCTATAGCTATGATTGAAGCGATGGCAGCCGGTTGTGTAGTGATTGTAACAGACGTAGCTTCCATCAAAAGCGTGATAGATAACAATTTCAACGGTATACTGCTATCTGAAAGCAGCCCGGAGCAACTGGCAAAAAAGATGGAAGAAATTATTTTAGGAAAGTATAATCTCAAATTTATAGGCAACAATGCCCGGCAGTATGTTAAGGATAATTTATCTATCCCAACATACATTGGCAAGCTAGACGAGCTTTACCTGGGTATGTAGCCTGATCACTTTTTATACGTAAAGTACTAAACGTAAATATAGAAATGAAAACATACAATATACTGGGATATGATGTTTTTGCGGGCACAGTAGCTGACTGGGATCTTACCGCCAAAACCTTAATAAATACATTTAGTCCTAATTCCTATGGACTGGCTCTTAGAGATTCCGGTTTTAATAAAGCATTGCATAAAACGGATATTCTTATTGTAGACGGCGTAGGCATAGCTTTGGGCTCTTTATTAATACATGGAAAGAATATAGAAAAGATTGCCGGGCAGGATTGTTTTGACTACCTGATGGAGCAGGCAAATAAAAATTACTGGAAGGTCTTTTTCCTGGGTTCATCGGAAACTACGCTAAAAAAAATAACCAGCAGGTTATATACGGAGTATCCAAATGTGAAGGTAGGCTCTTATTCGCCTCCCTTTAAAGCAGAATTTTTAGAAGCAGATAATAAAAAAATGATCAGTGCCGTAAATGCTTATCAGCCGCATGTATTATTTGTGGGAATGACGGCTCCTAAGCAGGAAAAGTGGGCCTATCAGCACAGGGATGCTGTCAATGCACGGATCATTGCCACAATCGGCAATGTTTTTGATTGGTACGCAGGGAACAGTAAGAGACCTCCTAAAATATGGGTGAAATTAAGATTGGAATGGTTAGCCAGGATTTTTATGAGACCTGAAATATTCCGGCGTAATACAAAAAATCAATTAATGTATCTCAGGGATCTTTTTGCATTTAAATTACGGCTTAAAAAAAATTATTGACATGGTAAAAGTTGCTTTGATTGGTGCTGGGAAAATGGGTATCTCTCACCTTTCAATTTTGGGAGCACATCCTAATGTTGAAGTGGTAGGTGTTAGCGATACTTCAAAAATGGTTACAGATGTATTTAAAAAATACTCATCATTTCCATGTTTCAGTGATTATGAAGAGATGCTGGCAAAAGCTGCTCCGGAAGCTGTTTTTGTGGCTGTTCCTACGAAGTTTCATGCCAGTATGGTCAAAAAAGTTTTAGAAAATGGCAACCATGTTTTTGCGGAAAAACCATTATGTCTTACGCCCGAAGAAGGTAAACAACTCGTAGAAATAGCCGCTCGCAAAAATCTTGTAAACCAGGTAGGGTATCATAACAAGTTTATCGGTACTTTCCAGGAGGTAAAAAGGATCCTGGTTGAAGGTTACTTGGGAGATCTCTTTCATTTCGCCGGAGAATCATACGGCCCGGTAGTAATACGCCCTAAGCAGGATACATGGCGGTCAGACCCTTCGGAAGGGGGAGGATGTTTAATGGATTATGCTTCACACGTTATAGACCTGATTAATTATATACTTGGACCGATCTCAAAGGTTACCGGCTCTATCCTGAAATCATTTTATTCAAAGAATGTGGAAGATTCCGTTTTCTCTTTACTGGAACTTTCCAATAAAGTATCAGGGGTTTTATCGGTAAACTGGAGCGATGAAACATATAGAAAAATGTCTACATCACTCACCATTTTGGGTAGCAAAGGTAAAATCGTCTGTGATGCCAATGAGCTTAAGGTATATTTTAAAACTTCAGAATGCCCTTCTGGTTATACTAAAGGCTGGAACGTTAAATACATTACAGAATTAACCGAAACCGTTAACTTTTATTTGCGCGGAGAAGAATATTCATCTCAGATCGATTACTTTATAAACGCGGTAGAAAGAAAAGTGCCCAATTCAATAAATAATTTTGAAAGTGCCTGGAATACCGATAGGGTGATATCATTAATTAAAAACAGTATAAATAAGTAAAAATGGAACGCATACTTTTTGGAGACAACCAGTTTTTTGCTGTTAACCATATATCGGACGAAAAATCCAGGGCCCAGGCAATGAAATTCAAAGATGATCAGGCTATCATTAAAACCCTCGATTATGCCATTGGTGCCGAAGTAACAACATTTATGTGTACCACCCATGATAGAATTGCCAATATATGCGATTATATCAGGAATAACAGCAGCAAATACAACAATTTCAAAATGTTTCCGTGTATGCCGTATGCACATAAATATGCCAACGCAGTTACAGAACTTGGCATCGCAGGTACTATCAAACAATATGTGCCCGGTAACCTGTTTGGTAGTCTGTTTAAAGGTGGTGTGGCATATCTTTCAAAAGATTACCTCTCCATAATGGAGTTGTTGATAGATGCAGAAATGAAAATGTTTAAAAACATTAATACCCCTGTAATATTCCTTCAGAATGTAATTACAGATCTTCTCTTGGGACTTGGCATGACGGAATTTTTAAGAGCATTTCATGATTATGTGGCTAAAAAGTACAATGCGGAAGCCGGGTTCATTACTATGAATATGCCAAAATTATTAAACGTTTTGGAAGGGGTGGGCATTACAAATCCCATCATCTGTACTTCTATTAATAAGGTGGGCTTTAGAATGTCTGGCGGAAAGGAAAAGTATGAAGAAGTATTGAAAACAAAAAAGTTACGTGCCATCG